>JANOKQ010000197.1:0-2073 GCA_031419375.1 Acidimicrobiaceae bacterium | reverse complement strand
CGCCGCGGTCGTTGAGGACGCGCGGTTGATGTAGCGACAGTGGTGGTGGGGATGGGTGCGGGGGGTGTTCGGGTTGTGGTCTTGGTGTTGGGGCGGCAGCGTGGCGGGTCTGAACGCGTAAGGACCCTCCCGCTTCTCACTTGTCGGTGACGGGAGGGTCCTTCCTGATGCCTTGGGGGCACCTGTTGTTGATCGTAGGAACTGATGAGCTCGAAGTCGAACGCGCGTTGTCGGTGGGCGAGTTGGGTTGTCCTGGGTGTGGTGGCCGGTTGCGGTCTTGGGGTTTTGGTCGGTGGCGGGTTGTTCGTTGTCGTGGTCGTGTGTGGCGGCGTCGGCCGCGTCGTTCGCGGTGTTGCGGGTGTGGGGTCACGCATGTGCTGATCAGCAGCGACACGTTGTTGCGGCGCCGTGACGCGGTTGGTGTGATTGGTGCGGCGTTGGTCGCGAAGGCGGCCGGGGTCGGTCATCGGATGGTGGCGGTGTTGTCGGGGGTGCCGGTGTCGACAGCTCGGGGATGGCTGCGACGCTTTGCCGTGAACGCCGAGCCGGTTCGGGTGTGGTTCACGGTCCTCGCGCACGATTTGGACCCGTTGCTTGCTCCGATCACGGCTATGGCCACGGTGGTGGGTGACGCGGTCGAAGCGATCGGGGTCGCGGCCCGGGCGGCGTCGTTGCGGCTCGGGCCGGTTGAGGCGTGGTTGTTCGCGTCGTCGGCGAGTCGCGGCCGTTTGCTTTCCAACACGGGTTGGCCCCTGGGCAGCTGAGGTCTGGGAGGTCATCGTCAGCGGACTTGACGCTGTTGGACCTGGAGGTCTGTATGGATGACCGCGACCGTGATGTGGCTCTGTTCCGTTATTCGTTGATTCGCGAGGCTGCCGATCCGGGCGTGTCGAGCGCAGAACGGGGACTTCTCGTCCGCGCGATTGCCGGGCGTGATCACAGCGGACCTGGTGGTATACGGGTCCGTGTCGGCAGGTCCACGATTGATCGGTGGATCCGGGGCTGGCGGGCCGGGGGGTTCGAAGCGTTGGTTCCCACGCCTCGTGTCTCGGAACCGGTGACGCCTGCGGCGATGCTGGAGTTGTCGGTGCGTTTGAAGCTTGAGGCGCCTCGGCGCACCGCCGCCCAGGTAGCGGAGATCATCGCGGCAACGCAGGGTTGCGCGCCGTCGCAACGCACGATCCAACGCCATTTCGCCAGGCTCGGGTTGAACACCCGCCCGGACGGCACGCCACCGGTCGCGTTTGGCCGGTTCGAGGCCGCCGCACCGAATGACCGTTGGACCGGTGATGCCCTCCACGGCCCGCAAATAGGCGGCCGCAAGGCCTACCTGTTCGCGTTCATCGATGATCACGCCCGGGCCTTGACCGGGTATCGGTGGGGTCATTCAGAAGACACCGTTCGTCTCGAAGCAGCGCTGCGACACGGCCTCGGATCACGTGGCATTCCCAGGTCGATATACGTCGATAACGGATCCGCGTTTGTTGCTGCGCCGCTGCTGCGGGCTTGCGCGGTGCTGGGTATACGTCTCGTGCACTCCCGGCCTGGTCGGCCTGAAGGCAGAGGCAAGATCGAACGATTCTTCCGAACGGTCCGCGACCAGTTCCTCGTCGAAGTCAACGCCCGTCAGAGTGCGAGCCCGGTCGCTGATCTGGTCGAAATGAACCGGTTGTTCGCTGCCTGGGTCGAGACCGCATATCACCGCCGCGTTCATTCCGAAACCCACGCTGCACCGCTGGAGCGATTCATGGCCGGCGGACCGTTCCGGGTCCCGACCCCAGCCGAGCTCCACGAAGCGTTCCTATGGTCCGAACAGCGAGCCGTGACCAAGACAGCGACCGTGAGCGTGCACGGCAACACCTTCGAAGTCGACGCCGCCCTCGTCGGACGACGCGTCGAATGCGTCTTCGATCCCTTCGATCTGACCACCATCGAGATCCGCTACCAAGGCCGCTCGATGGGTCGCGGAGTCGCCCGGATCATCGGCCGTCACACCCACCCGATGGCCCGACCCGAAGCCCGAACCCCACCACCGACAACAGGCATCGACTACCTCGCCCTGCTCGCCGACCG
>JANOKQ010000196.1:0-3061 GCA_031419375.1 Acidimicrobiaceae bacterium | reverse complement strand
GTGAGATAGACGAAGTCACCGCGATAGCGCACAGTCAGCTCGTCGACGGCGGGCCACCGTTCCTGGCGGCGCGCGTCGAGTCGGCGAGTGAGCAGGTGACGGGTGTTGTCGGGGATCGGCATCGCCGTCGAAGGATAGATGGTGCCAGGAGCGCGAGCCGAAGTACGCGAAATCGGTCGTGCTGCCAGCGAACTTTGTCGGTCTCGACATGCTCAGGGTGTCCAGACCGACGCGAATGCGCCGGCACGGAGGCGTTCGGCCTGATCGTGGCTGGTGCGATCAGTCCGCGACAGCAACCTCAGCGTCACCGCCGCGTGGGCGCAGTTCAGGACGGGTCAAAATCCTCTACCGCATCGTCGGCGTTCGGCGCATGTTGGTGACATGCATGATCGTTTGATTGTTGGCTTCGACGGCTCTGAGCAATCCCAGACCGCCCTCCGCTGGGCAGCGGCTGAGGCGGAGACACGTAAGGCCTCGGTCCGAGTCATCTCGTCGTACTCGATGCCACCGGTGATGGACTACTTCGGCTTGGGCACCGCGTCCGCCTCGCCCGAGTCGCTCGAACGGCTTCGACAACGCTGCGTCACCGCGCTGCGTGCAGCGGTGGCGGAATCGGTGCGCAATCACCCAGGAGTCGGCTTCGACGAACGCGCGGTGGACGAACCGCCGGTGGAACGCCTACTCGGCGAGGCCGCCCACGCTGATCTGTTGGTCGTCGGCCAAAACGGGCTGGGCGCTGTCAGGGACTTCTTGTTGGGTTCGGTCACCGGAGCGCTCCTTCATGAAAGCACGTGTCCCGTCGCCGTCGTTCCCGCAGTGCTGCCCGGCCGCACGGGCCGCATCGTCGTCGGTGTCGACTCATCCGATCCTGCGGCAGCTGCGCTGCACTGGGCAGCCGATGAAGCGGACCGGCTCGGCACCGAGCTCGTCATAACTCACGCCTGGCACTACCCGTACAAGTTGACTGTCGAGGGAACCGCCAGAGGGAGTGCTCTGTCCCAAGTCGACGCGGCCCTCGTGGTGGACGAAGCCGTCGAGGTTGCCCGCAACCGGATGGCCGGCGATGTCGTCGGGCGATTGGTCGAAGCCAGCGCTGCACAAGCACTGCTCGACGCAGGTGACACCGCCGACATGGTGGTGGTGGGGTCACGCGGCCACGGCGGGTTCCATTCGATGTTGCTCGGATCGGTAGCGCACACTGTGGCTGCCCGTGCCAGTTGTCCAGTTGTCGTCGTGCGCTAACACGGTGGCCGGCAGAAGCCGGACGAACTCGGTAGATACCGTTGTGGTCGTGTCCGAGTCCGATCTGTCCTTTGACGACGCAAGAGGTCTGACGAGTGGCGAGGTTGCCGACCGCATTGCACGCGGGCAGTGCAACATCGTTCCGGCAGCGCCCACGCGGACGCTGGGCCAGATCGTCCGCGGCAACGTGCTCACTCCGATCAACCTCATCGTTGGCATCCTGGCTGCGCTCGTCATCGTTGCCGACTCACCGAAGGACGCGTTGTTTGGCGGAGTGATCGTCGCCAACAGCGTGATCGGGGTCGTCCAGGAGTTCCGGGCCAAGCGGGTGCTCGATTCACTGCGTGTGATCAACGCTCCTCATGCTCGCGTCGTTCGAGACGATCAGGTGACCGAGATCCAGGTGCACGAACTGGTTCTCGACGACGTGGTCGAGCTACGCGTCGGTGCCCAAGTGGTGGCCGACGGGGAGGTGCTCGTCGCCGAGAATCTCGAGATCGACGAATCGCTCCTCACCGGTGAAGCCGATCCGGTCGTGAAGGTCGCCGGTGATGAGGTGCTGAGCGGCAGTGCCGTCGTGGCGGGCACGGGCCGGGTGCGTATCACCAGGGTGGGTGCCGAGAACTACGCGGCGAAGCTCGCCGAGGAGGCTCGACGTTTCACGCTGGTCAACTCCCCGCTTCGCAACGACGTCAATCGCATCGTCACGTGGGTTGGATTCCTGATGATCCCGGTTGGCATCTTGTTGACGACCAGCCAGCTCATCCGGCGAGACGAGGGCTGGCGCGAGGCGGTCATCAACACAGTGGCCGGCCTCGTGGGCATGGTGCCGGAGGGCCTTGTGTTGTTGACCAGCGTCGCCTTCGCTGTCGGCGTGGTTCGCCTCGCCGGCAAACGGTGCCTCGTCCAGGAGCTGCCAGCGATCGAAGTGCTGGCTCGCGTCGACGTGTTGTGTGCTGACAAGACCGGCACGATCACCGAAGGCTCGATGAAACTGGCCGACGTCATGGTTCTCGACGGCACCGACCGTGACGGTGTCGACGATGTCCTCACCGCGCTCGCTCATCTCGACCCTGATCCCAACGCCACCTTGCGGGCGCTGCTCGAGCACTACCCCGACAAGTCGTCATGGTCAGTCGTTTCCAGGGTGGCGTTCTCATCGGCTCGCAAATGGAGTGCGATGAACTTCAGCGATCGGGGGACCTGGGTGCTCGGCGCCCCGGAGAACGTCCTCGGCGCCTCGTACCACAACATCAGCTCGACCGTCGAGGAGCGTGCGGAGGACGGCCAACGCGTGCTGGTGTTGGCCCGGTCAGCCGATGCGATCGACAGCGCGGAGATCGAGCTCCCCGACGTGACGGCCGTCGCGCTGGTGCTGCTCGAGGACGTCGTTCGTTCGGATGCCGCCGCGACGCTGCGCTACTTCGCCGACCAAGGCGTGACCGTCAAGGTCATCTCCGGCGACAACGACGTCACCGTGAGTGCCGTCGCCCGCCGCGCCGGGCTCGATCGGTGGGACGACAGTGTCAACGCCAGGACGCTGCCCGACGACGACACCTCCGACGCATTCGCCGACGAGATCGAGCGCATCTCGGTGTTCGGTCGGGTGACCCCGCATCAGAAGCGGGCGATGATCAGCGCGTTGCAGGGACTGGGGCATACAGTCGCCATGACCGGCGACGGCGTCAACGACGTCCTCGCTTTGAAAACCGCGGACTGCGGAGTAGCGATGGCGTCAGGTAGTGAAGCGACTCGCAGCGTCGCTCAACTCGTGCTCCTCGACTCGAACTTCTCTGCCCTGCCGGCCGTAGTCGCCGAG
>JANOKQ010000195.1:0-10713 GCA_031419375.1 Acidimicrobiaceae bacterium | reverse complement strand
GGACGACATACGCACCAAGCGGCGATGATCCCAAGCCTCGTCGCCCGGGGAGACGCGTTGCGCTCATACGGGTGGCGTGCCAGCAGCGAACCAGTCGGCGAGATGGCGCAGGCCTTCGTCGGTGGTGACTGGCGGGGACCATCCGAGATCGGTGCGGGCGGGGCGTGGGTCGAACCAGTGCGCGGTGCCGAGTTGTTCGGCGAGGAACCGGGTCAGCGGCGGCTCGCTGGCGGTGCCACCATCGGGGTCGGTCCGGCGGAGTGCCCATACTCGTTCGACTAATGCTCCGGCGATGAGGGCTACCCGCAACGGCACCCGTCGCGGTTCGATGTCCAGCCCGGCCGCGTGGCAGATGCCGAGCACCAGATCGCGGATCGGGCGTGGCTCGCCATTGGCGATCACATAGGCGCGTCCGACGCACGCGGCCCCCGGTACGGCCGCGTCGAGTGCGCACACCAGCGCCGAGGCTGCGCCGTCGATGTAGGTGGTGTCGATCAACGCGGCGCCGTCACCCACCAGCGCCAGTCGCCCCGCTCGCGCGCGTTCGACGATTCGGCCGACGAGCTGTGTGTCGCCCGGCCCCCACACCAGGTGCGGCCGGATCGCCACGACGGGGAGCGCATCGCTGCTCGTGCCGATGACGATCCGCTCGGCCATCGCCTTCGACTCCGCGTACCACGCGCCCCGACGTCCGGTGACTGCCGCCTCGGCCCCCGCGCCGACGAGCGCATGCCCGGAGTGCGCTACCGATGGCGTGGACACGTGGACCAATCGCGACACCCCATGGGTGCGCGCCGCACCGACCACGTTCGCAGTTCCGTCGACGTTGACACTGCGGTACTCCTCCCACCCACCGACGACGCCGACCTTGGCCGCCGCGTGCAGGACCGCATCGCACCCATCGACGGCGCGCATCACCGCGTCGGCGTCGCGCACGTCGGCGAGCACCTGTTCGCACGCCAGCGCGGATGGGTGCCGCTGCAGCAGGCGCACCTCGTCGCCGCGAGCGAGCAGCGCTTCGGCGGTTCGGCGGGCAAGCAGACTGGTGCCACCCGTGATGAGCACCCTCACAGCACGCGTCCCCTCGACGGCCCGGCCGCGGCGACGTTCATGGTGCGCTCACCATCGGCGTTTCGCGTTCGCCCCGGACAACACCGCGGTCGCCCAGACGGCGACAGCGGTGCGATCGATCTTGGTGTTGTGGCGAATGTCGACCGGCAGCGCCGTGACCGTGAGCACCGCGGCAACGGGCTGATCCGTGGCGCGGGTGACGACGCGACGAACGTTGTCAGAGTCGCGTTCGGTGGCGAGCCCATCGCTGCCGTCATCGCGCTCGATGACGACCACAAGTTGCTGGCAACCGACCGGGCCGACACCGACCGCGGCGACACGGTCGACCCCGTCGAGGTACTCCACCGCGATCTCCACCGGTACCGGCGTGAGCGGGCCGGCAGACGTGTGGATCAGGTGCACCGAGCGACCCTCGATCCACAACCGGTCGTGCGTGTCGACGTGGCCGACGTCGCCGCTGCGGTGCCAGGTGAGCCCATCGGCATCGATGGGACGGGCCTCGCGCTCGGTGAACCACAGCTGGTCGTAGCCATCCGACAACCACGGCCCACGCACGAGCACCTCGCCGGTCACGCCGCTCGCCAGTGGCACAACCACCCGGCCCGCATCGAAGCCGAGCGCGACGATCAGCACCTCGGCACCCGGAACCACCCGCCCCACGCAGACCCCCCTCCCGACAGGAACGCCATGCACTACCTCGATCTCGGTGCCATGCACTGCCTCGATCTCGGCCAGGGAGATGTCGGCAACCGGGAGGCACTCGGTCATCCCGTACGGCGTGTGCAGCCCGGCGGCCGGGAACAGCCGACCGGTGGCACGCAACGTGGCGATCGGCACCGGAGCACCTGCCGACAGCACCAGTCGTACCCGGCTCAGCGCCGCGTCGGCGTCACCGGATGCGAGTGCGGTGCGGTTGACGTTGGCGAGCGCAGCGGGGGAGGCGAACACGATGGTTGCGTCGACGCTGACGCACGCCGCCGTGAGCGCGGCGGCGGTGAGCGTGCCTGGCTTGGTGACATCGACATCGGGGATGGTCGAGGTGATCCCGAGCGCCGGGCCGTACAGCGCAAATGGGGCGAATGCGGCGACCAGGCGATCGTCGGCGGTGATGGCATAGGTGGCTGCGAGTGCGTCGCGTTGCGCAGCGAGTTGGCGGTGGCGGTAGCGGACACCTTTCGCCGGACCGGTTGCCCCCGACGTGTAGAGCACCGCGGCCAAATCGTCGGGGGAGGGGTCGTCGGGGGAGGGTTCGTCAGGCGACGTAGCCAGTGAAGCGGCAAGGTCATCGAGGCATGCCAGCGCACCGAAGCGGCGGCGGTTCCCGACAGCGATCGCCCGTGTTCGCGGTGCCCACCGCAACACCCGCGATGCTGCAAGCGCTTTGGGTGGGCCGATCACCCACGACACGTGCGCACCGCGCACCGCCCGGCCGAGACCACGCAGACCGAGTCCCCGGTCGGCGATGACCGTTACCGCACCGGCCCGCCAACACGCGTACACGACCGCGACGAGGTCGATCCCCGGAGGGATGAGCAACGCCACCCGGTCGCCAGGTTGCACCCCGATCGCACGGAGCCCGGCAGCGATGCTCATCACCCTCCGGTGCAACTCGGCGAAGGTGATCTGCGCACCGCTCGCCCCGTCGACGAACGCCGGTGCCTGATCGTCAGCCCGCTCGACGAGCGCCGCCCACGTCGCCCGGTATCCCGGGCTCTGGTCGCTGTCGGCAGCTTGGACGGCAGCGTGGTCGTTCGTCGGGGCGGCCGTCTGCGGGAACTGCTTGCTCAACCAGGAATCGACCACACCGGCGACGTCGGATTCGAGCGGGGACAGATGTCCCGAACGGGCGAACCGGTGCCGGTCCGCGTGCGGGATGCGGTCGGCAAGGTCGAGCGCAAAGCTGTCGTCGAACACCGGGTCGGTCGCCCCCCACGTGAGCAGCGTCGGGGTTCTGAGCGTGCGGATCTGCTCTGCCACGGTGGCGAGCGCAGCGGCCGACGGATGGTCGTCGTCGAACGGCACGTCGTTGACGAAGTCGGCGATCGCCCGCCGGTCGGACGCATGCCGATACGGAGCGCGCAGCGCCTCGGGCATCGGAGCGGTCAGCCGTCGACGCGACAGTGTGATCGTGCCGTCGACGAACGCTCGCGTCCGATGTCCCACCAACGACGTGATCGGCCCGGAAGCGACAAGGCGGATCAGCCACGGGGCACGGCGACCGAACGGCACGGCGATGCCGGTGTTGCACAGCACGATGCCGCGCAGATCCGGGCCGCGCAGATCCGGGCCGCGCAGATCCGGGCCGCGCAGATCCGGGCCGCGCAGATCGTGGCCGGGGGCGGCGCTGCCGGTTGTCGTGGAAGCGGCCCACCCGAGCGAGATCGCTCCGCCCCAGTCGTGACCGACGATCACCATCGGCCCGGTTACGTCGAGCGCGTCGATCACGTCGGTCAGGTCGTCAACTCGTTCGGCGTACCGTCGTGGGCCGCTTCGTTGCGAGTAGCCCATCCCCAGTTGATCGACGGCGATCACCCGGTAGCGGTCGCCGAGCCGGGCGATCAGGCGGTGCCACAGGTACGACCACGTTGGGTTGCCGTGCACGCACACGAGCGTGGCGACCGGGTGCTTCGGTGAACAGTCGAGCACATGCCACGTACGGGTGACGCCATCGCGGTGCGGCACCTCCACCAGCCGTGACCACCCGGCATCGACACCCCAGCGGTGGAACTGATCGGCCGATGGCCGCGCCGGCGCGGTCACGCGGCCAACCTCACCAGGTGATTTCGGTGAAGCTCGTGTTGAGTCCGGAGCCGATGCCCATGCACAGGATCCGTTCGCCCGGGGCGATGTCGGGCGCGATGTCGGCGAGCGTGATCGGGATCGCCGCGGGCCCGACGTTGCCGAGGCGCGGGTAGGTGAGCGGCACCCGCTCGGGATCTATCTTCAGTCGCTCGCAGATGAGCTTGGTGTGGACTGAGCTCACCTGGTGGATGATGTACCGGTCCATACCTCCGGTCCAGTCGTGAGTCTGCTGGGCGTCGACCCATGCCGCCTCGGCCAACTCGAGCCCGGCCTCCAGCAAGCGCTTGGTGTCGGTGGTCATCTTGTCGAGGTCGCCGACGCACAGCGTGTGGTGCTCGGTCCCGGCGCGAGCCACGCCGCCAACGACGCGGTGCGCATCGGGATGATCTTCGAGACTGCCGAGCACCATCGCTGCGGCACCCGAGCCGAGGGTGAGCGAGGCGAACTCGTCGAACACGTCGGTGACGAGCGCGCCCTCGCGCTGCAGCCGGTCGATGGTGGCGAGCTGGGTGTAGCGGCTGCCCTCACCGTCAACGATGAGCGCATATTTGATGAAGCCGGAGTCGATCGCAGTGGCGGCGAGATGGATCGCGTTGACGAATCCGAGGCACGCGTTGGCAAGGTCGAAGTTGGTGCACGACGTGGGTAGCCCGAGGTGGTTGTGCACCGCGCAGGCCACCGACGGCTCGAGGTGGTGCTTGGAAACGGATGTGGAGATCATCATCCCGATCTCGGCCGGATCGACCCCAGACGAGTCGATCGCTTTCCGGCCGGCCATTGCCGCGGCCTGATCGAAGGTGACCTCTTCCGGCCACCAACGCCTGGCTTTGATGCCGGCCAGCTCGGCGAGCAAACCGGGGCGCAAACCCCACCGTTGATACGTCTCGGCGAGTTGCTCGTCGATCCAATCGCTGGTGACTTCCTCGGGAGCCTCGACGGCCTCCACGCTGACCACACCGGCAATGCGGTGCGCATAGTTCGAGTTTCCGTTCACCCTTGCTCCGATCTCATAACCTGCCAGGCATGGTAACGACCAAAGCACTCGTGAGGCGGCCAAGCCCGCTCCTGGCCGACGGGATCATCACCCACATCGAGCGCGAACCGGTCGATGTCGAGCTCGCTTTCGAGCAATGGGGCGGGTACGTGCAGGCGCTGGTCGACACCGGATGGGACACGATCGAGGTGCCCGAGGCGACCGATTGCCCGGACGCGGCGTTCGTCGAGGACACCATGGTCGTGTACCGCAACGTGGCGGTCATCGCCCGCCCGGCGGCCCCCGCTCGCCAGGATGAAGTGCTCGACGCCGAGAGAGTGGTGGAGTCGCTCGGCTACTCGATCAACCGCATCCGCCCACCCGGCACCCTCGATGGCGGCGACGTGTTGAAGGTGGACGACACGGTCTATGTGGGTCGTGGCGGCCGGACCAACGGTGAGGGCATCCGCCAGCTGCGGGCCATCCTCGAACCCGTTGGCGCGACGGTGGTTGCGGTACCCCTCACCAAGGTGCTGCACCTGAAGTCGGCAGTGACCGCATTGCCCGACGGCACCGTCGTCGGCTGGGCTCCTGTGGTCGATGACCCGTCGCTGTTCCCACGTTTCTTGGCGGTGCCCGAGGAATCGGGAGCGCATGTCGTGCTGCTCGGCGGCGACCGGTTGCTGATTGCCGCCGACTGCCCGCGTTCGGCCGAGCTGTACTCGGGCCTCGGCTACGAGCCGGTCGTGGTCGACATCAGCGAGTTCGAAAAGCTCGAGGGATGCGTCACGTGCTTGTCGGTCCGGTTGCGCGGCCTGCACGCATGAGCGCAACCCGCGGTCAGCTCACGGGTTCGGCACCGGCACCCGCATCACCGGATCGGGAAATCGGCCGATGCCGCCGCCCGCGACCAGCATGTCGGTGTGCGTTCGATCGGCATGGCGCGAGCGCCACAGCAGCATCGCCTGCGCATAGCCGAGCACCACTGCCGGGTCGGTGATCTCCGTTCGCCACGTGGGATCGGCGGCCAGATCGAAGCACCGCCAGCTTCCATCGCCGAACTGCACGTACGCACCGCGGATGTCGCGGATCACCGCCAGGTGTTGGCGTTCGAGGCGGCGATCCCACGGCCACTCGTGAGGGGAACCGTCGATGTGCCGATCGCGCCAATCGAACTCCCAATGAGCAGCGGTCCGCCACCACGGTGGCGCCTCGCCACGTAGGAACGGGGTGAGCGGCGCACCGTCGCATTGCGCAGGCACCGGCACGCCGATCGCGTCGCAGACCGTGGGGAAGATGTCGATGTTCTCGGTGAACTCGCCAAGCACCGCGCCGTGCTTGCCGGGGTGGCCGGGGTGGCGGATCAGGCCGAGGATGTGGTGGCTCTCTTCGAAGTAGCCGAGCTTTTGGAGCAAGCCGTGATCGCCCAACTGTTCGCCGTGATCGGCGGTGACGACGATCAGCGTGTTGTCCCACATGCCCCGCTCGACCAGCGCCGCCCACAGCCGACCAAGCTGTGCGTCGACCTCGCTGATCATGCCGTAGTACTGGGCGCGCAGGGCCCGGATGCGGTGTTCGTCGCGAGGTGCGGCTACCCCCGGCCTCGCCAGCGCGGCGTCGTGGAACGGGTGTCGATCGTCGGCTGGAGCGATGGGCAGCGACACATCGGCGGGGTCGTACATTGTCGCGTACTCGCCGGCGGCCGAGTACGGCGGGTGGGGCCGCAGGTACGACAGGTGCGCGAACCATGGCTCGCCGAATGGCCGTTCGTCCAACCACGTGATTGCGCCGTCGGTGAGGAAGCTCGACATGCTGAGTGATGCAGGCCGTTCGTTTTCGGTCTGGAGAGCTTCGATCGGATCGGTGAACGGGTACCCCTGTGCGGCGAGCCAATCGAGCCACGGCGCGTGACTGTCGGGGATGTGCAGCACCGGATCGAAGCCGGTATGCACGCCGGTGTTGTGCTGCATCCGCGGGTCGTCGGGCCCGGTCGACTCGCGGGGGTCGATGCTCTGGTCGGTGTAGCCGAACAGCGCCGGTCGGTAGCCGGCGCGGCGGGCGGCCTTGGCAACGTTGTCGAAGCGCACGTCGAGGGGTGTGCCGTTGGCGACCACGCGGTTGTTCATCTGGTACGTGCCCGTGTACAAACAGGCACGGCCCGGTGAGCACGGCGTGGCCTGGCTGTAGTGACGGGCCAGGCGAATCCCGTTGGCCGCCAGATGATCCAGTGACGGCGTGCGTACCAGCGGGTGGCCGGCGACGCCGAGGCAATCGGCGCGGAACTGGTCGAGGGTGATCAGCAGCACGTTCACGGTCGGCGACGCTACTGGCTCGTCGGGTGGTCGGATTTACGAACCGCCGAGGGCCATGGCGATCTCACCGACCGATGGATTGACGAACCCGGTTCCACCAACCACGACCGTCGGTACGGTCTCGGATCCTCGCGCGAACGAACGCACCGTTGCGGCAGCATTGGGGTCGTCCCAGATGTTGATCGCCTCGTAGCTGATGCCGGCCTGGTCGAGTTGGCGGAGCAGCCGCGAACAGAACCCGCAGCCCGGACGCCAGTAGACGGTGATGGCGGGCGGCGCCCCGACGGCCGGTGCGGGGTAGCTTGAGTCCGTTGTGGGGAGTGCCGAGTCGGTCGGTGTCGATGTCACGACGAGGACAACTGCACCACGGGTGCCTTCTGTTCCCGGTGTCAACCAGATCGGGGGTTGCAATTCCCGACGAAAGGTCTATCGTTCGAGTGGTGAGGTGGACGCTGCGGGTGGTTATAGTTGGATTTTTCGCGACGTTGGCCGTCGTTGGCGTCGACCCGCGCGGCGCCTCTGCTGACATGCCCGAGATGCAGTCGTGCGTCGTCGCCCACGAACTGTCGGTGATGATGTCCGGCCCCGACGTTCGTTGCCTGCAGTTCACCCTCGCGTTGCTCGAATATCCCGTCGTCTACAACGGCAACTTCGACCGTGTCACCGAAGACGCCGTGTTCTGGTTCCAGGCCAACACGCCAGGTTTGCAGGCCGATGGCCGCGCTGGCGTCGCGACCCTGAAGGCGCTCAATATTCACGCAAGCTCGGTGCGCGCCGGGTTCCAGCCGACGCTGCCGTTCCTGCCCGCAGCCCCGCTGTGCCTTGCCGACGCTCAGGTCGACCCGAACGAGCGCGGCCAATCCGTCACCTGTGTGCAGCGTCGGCTGACCACCCTGGGGTACTACAACGGGTCGATCACCGGCTTGCACGACAAGGCATCTGTCGATGCTGTGCGCGCCTACCAAAAGGCCACACCCCCGTTGCGGGTCGATGGGAAGGCAGGTTCGGCAACGTTGGCGTCACTGGGAATCTGGAGCGGCATCGCCACCGGGAACGGTCGTGAGACCGGTCCAGGACCCTTCCCGGCGCCGATGACCGACGAACCGTTCTGGAGTCTCACCCCTGACGGCATCCCGTTCTACGGTCGGCGCACCCCGTGCAATCCGTCTGAAGCGGCGGTGATCGCGGCCGAGTTCGCCAACGACGGCGCCGACGCAGCGACGCAACAATGGGCGGTGTACATCGCATCACGCGAGGGTGGGTGCCGCTTCGATGCGGTCAACATCAACGCCCGCACCCGCGACGATTCGCACTGCACGTTCCAACTCAACGCACTCTCAGGGGCGTTCACGCCCATGGGCTCCCTCGGCCGGCGGGGTTGGACAGTCGAGTCCGTCAAGACGTCGTTGCAGGCGTGCGCCGACGCGGCCAGCGATCTGTGGGTGTACTGCGGCCGGGGGCCGTGGCTTCCGCCGTACTTCTGCACGCCTCCGTGGGCGGGTGCCGCGAATGGCCAACCCGCGCCGCTGCTGCCGGTGGCCCCCGAGCAGACGTCGGAGCCCGGGCCAAACGGTTCGCCCCTGCCGCTCGAGCCCTCGCCGAGCGTGGTGGCGACAACGGCTCACACCGATCCCGTTCCGGGGTCGACCACCACGACCATTTCGCCCGCCACTGCGACCACTTTGCCCGCCACTGCGACCACGACGAGCACGACGACCACGACGACCACTGCGACCACGACGACCACGACGACCACGACGACCACCACCACGGTCGCAAGCTGAGGGGAGCCGACTCCGGAGGTTCGAGGTGACGTGTTCGAGGTGACGTGTTCGGGGTTCGTGGGTGCGACGACCACGATTCCGCGGTGGGAGGACCGGGCTGGCTGCTGTAGCATTTCGGCCTGCACTGGAGAGGTGCCAGAGCCCGGTCGAATGGACCGCACTGCTAATGCGGGGACCACCGAAAGGTGGTCCGTGGGTTCAAATCCCACCCTCTCCGCGGTACCGGACACCCCGGCGGATTCGTCCGCCGGGCTGCCGTCGTTGTTGGCCACTCCTGGGCCCGCCGACCACCACTGTTGCAATTGCGTGACGATCGAGATAGAAAACCCTCGTCTTCCGTGCGACAGCCAGCTGAGAGAAGGGGACTGATGAGCCAGTACATCCACAATCGTTCCGGTACTCGAAGCGTTACTCGAAGCGCGTGGGCACCGTTGCTGATTGCTTCGGCAGTCACGGTTGCCGCTGCTCTCGGAATGTTCGCCGCCCCAGCCGGGGCCAGCGGCGCAGCAGTGCCGGCACATGCCACGTGCTCGCAGCAGTACACGATCGCGTCCGGCGACTACTGGATCCGCATCGCCAAGCGTTCCGGTGTCACCCTCAAGCAACTGCTTGCGGCGAACGGCGCCACCGCCAAAACCAAGCTGTTCGCCGGGCGAACGGTGTGCCTGCCTGAGGCAGCGACAGCGCCCGCCTCGACGTCGGCGTCCGCCCAAAACTCCGTGGCCCAACCCGCGGCTGCGCAGCCCGCGCCGACGACCGCAGCACCGCCGGCGCGTACCTACACCGCTGCAGAGGTCGAAGCGATCATCCGCGAGGTGTGGCCCGACGACCTCGAAGACGAAGCGCTGCGAATCGCCCGTCGTGAAAGCGGTCTGAAGCCGGCGGCGAAGAACTCGTGCTGTTACGGACTGTTCCAGCTGTACTTCACCGTTCATCAGAAGTGGCTCTCCGGAGTCGGGGTGACCAGTTCCGGGCAGCTGCTCGATCCGCTGGTCAACGCCAACGCGGCGCTCACGCTGTACAACCGGGCCGGTGGTTGGGGTCCCTGGACCTGATCGGTCTGGCACGGGCATGAATCCCCGTGCCGATCACGTCGCACGCCGTTAGACTCGCCCACCACATACGCGCTCGTAGCTCAATGGATAGAGCATCTGATTACGGATCAGAAGGTTGGGGGTTCGAGTCCCTTCGAGCGCGCTGAACAGTTCTGGCGGTGGAGCCGGTCTGACACTTGGAGAGGGCCCCGATTCGCTGCGGGGCCCTCGAGCGTTTTCGCTCCGACGCTTGCGCTTTCCCGCGGGAAAATGTTGCGCCGCCGGGGTGGTTCACGGTGCGGTGATGCCGCCTGATCGTGGCCTGTTGCCGGACTGTTGCCGGACTGTTGCCGGCCTGTTGCCGGCCGGTTTTCCCGCGGGAAAGTACCGTGTCACAGGGGTGGTTCATGATGGTGGTATGACTCTCACCGCCACTTCGGTCGATCCTCGTACCAGTCCGCCCGACGATCCGTGTACCGGCCCGGGCGACGTTGAGATTGGGTTGGTGGCGACAGGTTGGTTGGTGGCGGAGTTGGTGGCGCATGCTGCGTTTGAGGCGGCGGGGATGGCGCGGATGTTGGTGGTGTTGGCGGAGTTTGATCGGCGGGAGGGGTGGGAGGTGTGGCAGTGTCGGTCGGCGCAGGAGTGGTTGTCGTGGAAGTGCGGGTTGGGGTAGACGGCGGCGTCGGAGCGGTTGCGGGTGGCGCGGTGTTTGCCGTTGTTACCCAAGATTTCTG
>JANOKQ010000194.1:0-3930 GCA_031419375.1 Acidimicrobiaceae bacterium | reverse complement strand
CGCGTTTGCGCCGTGGCTGCCGTTCGTGCTCGACGTCGCCAGCCATCTCGGGTCCGTGCTCCCGTTTCGTTTGCTCCCGTCGGACGCTTCGCGATCTTCACCGTCACGTCCGAAGCCGCGCGAAGATCGGCTGGAGCGGCCGATTCGCGCTGAGATCGCAGAGGGCTTTCGCTGGCTGCGGCGGCATCGGGTGCTGGGCCCGATGACCGCGGCCACGGCGTGGCTCAACTTCGGTGCGGCAGCCGCGTTCAGACTCCTGGGGCTGTTGATCACGTCCGACGCCGCTTTCTCCGAGCTGGCGTTCGGGGCGGTGCTGGCTGCGGGGGCGATCGGCGCTCTCGCTGCGGGCCGAGCATCCAGCGTCCGTGGACGGCGAATCAACCTCACTCTCAGCGCAAGCGCTCAGGGCGTGACACTGTTCGCCATGGCGTGGGCGGACACGTTGCCGCAACTGCTCGTCGTCTGGTTTCTCCACGGGATACCGAGCGGAGCGGGAATTCCCATTGCTCGCGGATTGCAGCAGCGCCTCGCCCCCAACCAGTTGCTTGGGCGCGTGAACGTGTCAGCGCGAGTACTCACCCGAGGCAGCATGATCGCCGGGGCGCTCGCGGGCGGGATATTGGCGAGCGCGACCAGTGTGCGATGGTCGTTCGTCGCCGCGGGAGCGATCGAGCTCCCCGCGGGAGCCTGGATCTGGGCGATCATGATCAGACGTGCGATGGAAGCTGCGTGATCGTCCGGGGCGAACGCGGAGCGGGATGCCTCGGCGATGCCATACTGCGGCTGTGTTGTATGTGATCGCGCAGATTTCCGACGTACACATCGGTGGACCGAACCCCGGGAATGGCGAACGGTTTTCGATGGCTCTCGACGTAATCAACGCAATGACGCATGCCCCCAATCTCGTCGTGTTGACCGGGGACCTCACGCACAACGGAACGATCGCCGAGTGGGATGAGCTTCGTGTTCGACTGAAGGTGCTGCGCGTGCCATGGGAGGCGATCCCCGGCAACCACGACCGAGACATCGTCGAGCTGGCCGGTCATCGGTCGATGGACGCTGGCCCGCTGCGACTCGCGCTGGTCGACTCAAGCAGCGACGTTTTCAGCGGGTCCGACGCCTCGTGGCTCGACGAGGAGCTTGCCGCGCACCCTGATCAGCCGACGATCATCGCAATCCACCATCCGCCTTTCGAGACCGGGATCTGGTGGATGGACTGTGTCGGACTCGCCGGCCGGGAACTGTTCGAGGCCGTGGTACGTCGCCACTCGCAGGTCATCAAGGTGCTGTCGGGTCACGTGCACCGGCCGATCCAAACCATCTGGGGAACGTGCGCACTGTGGGTGAGCCCGTCGACGGCGGTGTCCATCGCCGCCGACCTCGACCCTCAACACGACCCCGCCGAGACGGCGGAGAGCCCCGCCATCAGCCTTCATGCCTACACCGGGAACGGCATCGTCTCGCACATCGTCCCCGTCGGTGCAGCAGCAGCGCGTTCACCCATCGGAGCGGTCGCCCCCGACTTCATCAAGTGGGTTCGGGGCGTCCAGGACAAGCGCGCCAGCGAGTTTGCCTGAGCCAGCCTGAGTGGTCGGGCCATCAGCGGATTCGTGGCTGTTGCCGGAGTCTCCGCTGTGGTGGCTCGCAGTATGGGCTACGCCGAGGCGGTGGCCCCGCCCCAGAGCGCAGCGACCGGTACCGCCCAAATTCGGTCGCCGAAGCGTGCGGTCAGCGGGCCAGTGTGGAACAAGATGCCGCACGCGAACCGGTCCCCGAGGCGTTCTCGTAGGAATGCGAGGCCGTTGGTATCGCCCTGGTTGACCGAACGAGCTGATTTCACCTCAATGGCCACCACGGCGCCATCGGGGCGTTCCACGATGATGTCGACCTCGATTCCTGAGCGATCTCGGAAGTGGGCAAAGGTGATCGCTTCGTCGATCGTTGTCGTCTGCCGCAGGAGCTCGTTGAGGACGAACGATTCCAGGAAGCCACCTCCCATAGTCGACGTCGCAAGTCGCTGCGCTGACATCGACAGCGCTCCGGCAGCGAGGCCGGTGTCGGTGACATGGAGCTTGGGTCGGTGCCCGGCTTTCGTCGACACGCCAACGGTCCAGCCGGGCAACTCGGTGCTCAGGTAGAGGCGCTCCAAGAGACGTCGATACGACGCAAGCGTTGGCTGCGAGACATCGAGAGCGCGCGCCAACTCGGTGTTCACCGCTGTCGCCGACGTTCGTTGCGCGACAAGCTTGTACAGTCGGGACAGGGCACCGGGGTGGCGGATGTCGATCAGCTCCGGGAGGTCGCGATCGGCCACAGTCGCCAAGTAGCTCGAAAACCAGCGCGTCCGTTGGGTTGCGGTGGGCCGACGCAATGCGGCGGGATAGCCACCTGCGGCAACGACCTCAAACACATCTCTTCGCTCCAAGGTTGTGCGGAAGTTATCGGGCTCGCTGGCAGCGAGCAGATCGGCTAGCCAACGGCTCGTCGCACCGAAGACCTCTGCAGCGGACAACGGCAGCAACGAGATCCGATGAGCGCGACCGGTCAGCGTTTCAGTGCCGGGCGGCAGGAGGAACGAACTGACCGACCCTGCTAGCAGGAACCGGCCCGTACCGCCCTCTCGATCAACGACGCGTTTGACGAACGACAGCACCTCAGGAACTCGATGGAACTCATCGATGGCGACGAGGTCTGCTGAAGCCACCGCTGCACCGACGTCTTCTCGAACGAGCCGCAGCACGCTGTCGTCGTCGAGGTCGAGGTCGAGCAGCGTTGCGTTCCTGCGCTGGGCGATCGACCGAAGCAAGGTCGATTTTCCGGATCCACGAGGACCTTCGAGCAGGATGGCCGGTTCCTCGTCGAGGAGCCCGTCGACGAACGAATCGGCCCACCGATCGATGTGCTTGATCGCAGGAACCATACCGGCAGTCTACTCCTACTTGCACGATCGTCCCACTCCTACTTACATGATCGTCCCACCGCTACTTACATGATCGTCCCACGCCTACTTGCACGATCGTCCCGGTCTCCTAACGCGCGACTAGGGCCCGCGTCCAGGTCGGTCGAGAGCTTCGGGCCGGCGGCCGCGGTCAGCGCATCGCCGCATCGAATTGTGATCGGGTGTCGGTCCACCACGCTCGCCGCCGATCGAACCCGGCCATCCCGCCGATCGAGTTCCACATCTCGATGAAGTTCGCGTCGCCAGCGTTCACCCGGCGCAGCACGAACTCTCCGCCGCGAACGAGCGACTCATCGAGTGCCTCGACCATCTCGGTGCGCTCGCGGGGATTGAGGCCGTACTCGTCGGCGACGAGGCGCAGACGGCGTGGCAGGTCGGCGCGCTGCCAACCGAACCGAACCCTGCTCTCGTCATCGATTGGCACGCACATCCTGGCGAAGCACGCAAGGTCGTAGACCGGCCGCCCGGGTGCCGCGAAGTCGAAGTCCAACAGCCCGATCGCCTCGCCGTCGCGGAACACCACGTTCTCCATGCACACGTCGTTGTGGCAGATGACCGACCCGCCAGTGGGGTCCGCCATTTCCGTGCTCCACGTATCGGTTGAGCTCGGTTGGTGCAGGCGAGCGGCGTCGTGGAATCGGCGGATCAGCCGGGCGATCGACGCGAGTGCGATGTCGGTCCGCGCCCACGGCGGGAAGGGCGGGAGCGGTACGTCGCCGTCGATGAATTGCAGCCGTTCCCGGCCATCGACATCGACGCCGACGGGTTGTGATGCTCCCCCGAAACCCGACGCAGCGATGGAGTCGAGGAACCGATGGATTGTCGCCGTGTGCGGATTCGACGGGCGCAGCACGTACTCGCCGGAACGAACCACCGCGCCAGCGTTGGCGACGCCGCCGTTCAATTCGACCTCCATCGCATCACGTCTACCAGATCGAAGCGCCGCGCCCGGGATGGCTGTCACACCCCGC
>JANOKQ010000193.1:0-6639 GCA_031419375.1 Acidimicrobiaceae bacterium | reverse complement strand
TGTAAATCGTGGCCACGTGTTCGCGGGCGAGGTCGGTGGCGAGCACCGGGCCACCTTCACCGTAATGGGCGACACGGTCAACCTGGCGGCACGGCTGATGGCCTCCGCAGCACCGGGCGAGCTGTACGCGAGCCCGGAGGTGCTCGACCGGTCACGGACGCTGTTTGCAACGGTTGCGCTGGAACCATTCTTCGTGCGCGGTAAGTCCCTGGCGGTGCAGGCCTACTCGGTCGGCAAGGAGATCGGATCACGTGTCTCGACCGCGACCAACGAGCTGGCCTTTGTCGGCCGGGACGTGGAGATGGCGGTGCTCGCCGGGGCGGTCGCCCAGGCGCGTGCCGGCCTCGGCTCCGTCGTCACCATCGTCGGTGCGACCGGGTTGGGAAAAACTCGGCTCATCGAGGAGACGAAGCTGCTCGCCGCCGGAATGACGACGATCGGCATCCATGCCGACTTCAGCGGATCGACCGCTCCCTATCGCGCATTCCGCGACCCGATCCGTGACCTCCTCGGCATCGAGCGAGCGGATCAGGCGACCATGGCGACAGCGCTGCAGCGGTCCGTCGCCGAGCGGGTGCCAACGCTGCTGTCGCTACTGCCCCTGCTCGGCGACGTCGCCCACATCGACGTCCCGAGGACACAGCGGGTCGACAGCATCGAGCTTCGCTTCCGACCTGACCGCACCGCCGACGCAGTGATCGACCTGCTCGACGCCTGCGGTACCGGTCCGATGTTCCTCGTGGTGGAGGACGCGCAATGGATGGACAGTGCTTCCGTTGCGCTCGCGGAACGGTTGATGGCTGCGGCCCGCACCCAACCGTGGCTGATCGTCGTCGCCCGGCGCCCCGAGGCAGGCGGCGTGAATCCCCAGCACGGTGAGCGGATCGAGCTGCATCCGCTCGATGCCATCGAAGCGACCGCAGTCGTCATCGCGGCAACGTCAGCGGCCCCACTGCGCCCCCACGAGATCGACCTCATCGTGCAGCGGTCAGGCGGGAGCCCGCTGTTCCTCGGCGAGATGTTGCGCATGGCGCGCACGGGCCGGGTCGAGGATCTCCCCGCGTCGTTGGACGCAGTCGTGAATGCCGAGCTCGACGCGCTCGGGGTTCTCGCCCGACGGCTCGTGCGCTATGCGTCGGTTCTCGGGCGAAGCTTCCGCATCGCGGTGCTGCGCGAGCTCGTCGCCGACGATGCCATCGACCTCGACGACGCGACCACTCGCGAGCTCGGCCGTTTCCTCGAGTACGAAGGGACCGATCGTGCCCGCTTCCGCCAAGCGCTGCACCGCGACGTTGCCTATGAAGGCCTGCCATACCGCCGCCGACGCGAACTCCACTTGCGCGCCGGGCAGATCACCGAGCGCTTGGCCGACGGCGCTCCGGAAACGGTGGCTGACGTGTTGGCGATGCACTATTCGCTCGCCCAACAGCACGCTCAGGCATGGCAGTACGCGTGCATCGCCGGAGATCGCGCCCGGGACCGGTACGCGAACCTCGAGGCCGCAGCCCAGTACGACCGGGCGATCGACGCGGGGCGCAAACTCGCGGCATCGTCGCCGGGCGAGATGGTGGCGGTGTGGCGGATGTTGGGCGACGTGCGGGAACAACTCGGCCTCTTCGAAGACGCCATCGAGGCGTACCGCAACGCGGCCAGCCTGGTCGACGGCGACCCGATCGCGCGTGCCGACCTGTTGTGGCGGCGGGCGCGCGTGCGCATGCACCTCGGCGCCTACCGGACCGCGCTGGCGGAAGCCACCAAGGCCCGGAACCTCCTCGTCGACGTCGACCTTCCCGGCGCGGCCAATGCCCGCGCCCGGTTGACGGCCCTGCAGGCGTTGCTGCGTCAGGCCCAGCAACGAGCCGACCCTGCATTGCGCTTGGCCGACCAGGCGATCGCCGAGGCCATCGCGGCCGACGACGACGACGCCCTGGCGCGCGCATATTTGGTGTCCGACTGGGCCAGTCGCGTGCTCGGAGCAACCGCTCCAACCGGGTACGGCGAGCTCGCCCTCGACATCTACGAGCGTCTCGGCGACCTCGACGGAGCCGGGAAGGCATCGAACAACCTCGGCGCAATCGCCTATCTCGCCGGCCACTGGGACGACGCGGTCAAGTGGTACCGAAAGGCACTCGACTCCTACCAGCGCTGTGGGAACGAAGCCGCTGCGGCGGTGGCCGGCACCAACCTGGCAGAGGTGCTGGTCAGCCAACGCGCGCTCGACGAGGCCGAGCCGATGCTGCGTGAATCCATCCGCATCCTGCGTTCCTCACGAGCCCTCGACGACGTGCTCTTCGCCGAGATCCAGCTCGGTCGCCTCCTGGTCGAGCGTGGCGACAACGCGGTCGCAGTCGAGCACCTCATCGCAGTACGGGGTGAAGCCGCTGCCATCGGGCAGGTCGGGTACGCCTTCGAGGCGGCGATGCACCTGGCCGCGGCCTTCGCCGCGCAGGATCTGTTCGATATCGCGACGGAGACACTCGACGATGCCGTCGCGGGCATGGGCTTCGTCGATCCGCTGTACCAGCCGACGCTGGCGCGGGTCCGGGCCATGGCGTTGGCCGGCACAGGTCAACTCGCCGACAGCCGCCAGGTGCTCGAACTCGGCCTCGTGAGTGCGCGTGAGCAGGGCCTCCGCTATGAAGAGGGCCTGCTCCTGCTAGCGAGCTTGCAGATCGACCGGGCGGCCGGCATCGAGCCGTCGGCGTCGCTCCTCGCAATGATGACGTCGATCTTCGCGCTGCTCCACGTCGACATCGAGGTGCCGGTCGAGTCCGTTACTGGAACCGAGGATCGTCGCGGCCGAAGACCTGCCATGTGGTGACGGCGTTTCCGTTGACGTCACCACGGGTGGTTTCGCTGGCGATGCACCACGTCTCAACGCCCGGCAGCGTCGCCGACGTCACCGCACCGGTGAGGTCGAACTGCGGGTTGATGCACACCAGCACCGGCCGGAAGATCGTCCCACCGGTGGGGTCATATTCGAGCGTCAAGTTCAGCACCCCGCCGGGTGCGACTGCCGGCGCAAAGGTGATGTACCCGCGATAGGCAACCTGTGCCGCGCCATCAGGCACAAACAGCACGGTGCCAGCGGCCGCGTCGGCATCGAGGACGTACCGCTTGCACTCAGGCAGGCTGTCCAAGCGGGTGAACGACCCCGATACGGGGCCGGCCGGGTCGGTGTCGGAGACGGTCTCGGCGCTGCAGATCACGGGGTGCACCGTGATCGTCACCGTCGCCGGGCCGGACGTGGCAGTTCCGTCGGTGACGGTGTAGGTGAACGAATCGGTGCCCGTGAAACCGAACGACGGGGTGTACTGGATCGACCCGCCCGCCGCTACCGCGATGCCACTGGCGGGTGGTGTGGCGACGCTTCCGACGACCAGGGTGTCGCCGTCGACGTCGGTGTCGTTGGCCACCACGTTGATGGCGACGGTGCCGTTTTCGTTGACCTCGGCCGGATCAGCCACTGCGACCGGGGCGTCGTTGACCGGGCTGACCACGACGGTCACCGTGGCCTAAGTGGCGGTCGTCGCTCCGGAACTGTCGGTGGTCGAACACGTGATGGTGGTCGGTCCGGTGAAGTTCAGCGGTGGGGTGAAGTTGACCGAACCGTTGCCGTTGTCGACGATGGAGCCCCCTGCGCTGCTCGTGCACGCAGATGTGAGGACTGTGCTGTCGATGTCGGTGGCAACTGTCAGGTTGATCGCTGTGTCCTCCGGCGTCGTCGTTGTTCCGATCACCGCGACCGGGGCGTCATTGACCGCTGTGACGGTGATGCTGACCGTCCCGGTCGATGAATCGGTGCCATCGGTGACCGTATAGGTGAACGTGTCAGAGCCGGAGTAGTTGGCCGCCGGCGTGTAGGTGAAGCCGGTCGCCGGCAGCGCGGCGGCGACGACCGTGCCGTTCGCCGGGCCCGTCAGGATCGTTGCGCTGAGCGGGTCGCCGTCTCCGTCGGTGTCGTTGGCCAACACGTTGATCGTGATGGGCGTATCCTCGGGGGTGGTGACGACATCGGTCATCGCGATCGGCACCGAGTTCGACAGGTAGAACAGCGAGTCGAAGTTGGGGTCGTTGGCGAAGTCGCCGCTGCCTTCCAGCGCTACGGTACCGATCTCGGTGGTCAGCGAGACCGTGTCGAAGTTGAACCCCGGAGTGGGAGTGACCGTCCACCGGCAGTTGTCACTGCCGCCGCTGTTCGGCCCGGAACTGTTCGGCGCGGCGCATGCGCTCACCCGGTCGGCGGACGTCGTCTGCACGTCGTACGGAGCGGTGAGGTCGGCAGGCACCTCCGGTGGGCTGATGCTGGTGCCGGTCTGGATCTTGTGGGTCTCGGTGGTTGTGCCACGCGAGAGGGTGAGTACCACGATGGCGTTGCCTGCCATCTCCACGTCGAGGCGCAGCGAACTGAACGTGCGACCCGGCAGGGTGGTGCCCGGCCGCATCGTCAACCGCTCGGCGGCATCGACCTGCGAGCACGGCGATCCGTTGCCGCTCGAGGGGCTGGCCTTCACTCCGATCCCGTCGTTGACCAACCCGGGCGCCGACTGGTTGCCCGATGTGAACGTCGACGACAGGTCGATCAGCGGTTCGGTGGAGGTGATCGCGCAGCTGTTGCGCCCGACGGTGAGCGATTGTGTGGCGGTGCCCAGCGAGAAGCTCCGGCTGTCGCTACCGAGGTGCAGCCGTATCACGCTCGGAGCGGCGCTCGCCGTCATCGAGGTGGTGACCGCGACGACCGCGCCGCCAACCAATGACATCGAAACGATCAAACAACCAAGACGGCTGCGGCGCACGGCGACCTCCCCAAGTAGATCAGTCCAACGTAGGCACGTCGCTGCTCGACAAGCAACGCTCTTCGAGGTGGCAGCGGTCACACGCAGGCACGAAGGGTGGGCGCCCGGGCGCGCTCAGGCGTCGAACTCGCTACCACCAAGGTAGCTCGACTCGAGCAAGTCGCGTTTGGCAGCGAGATGCTTGGCGTCGCCCTCCATCGCCAGACTGCCGTGGCTCATCACGTAGGCCCGGTCGGCCACCTCGAGCGCAAGGTGAACGTGTTGTTCTACCAGCAACACACCCGCGCCGGTCTCGGTGGCGATGCGGCGCAGCACCGGCAGCAGCCGTTCGACGATGATCGGGGCCAGGCCGAGGCTCATCTCGTCGACCATCAGCAGCCTCGGCTGCACGGTGAGCGCGCGGGCCATGGCGAGCATCTGCTGCTCACCGCCGCTGAGCAACCCGGCGCGCCGGTCCATCAACTTCTCCAGAGCCGGGAAGTAGCCGAGCGCCTGGTTGATGTCGGCTGCACCCTTGGCTGCGCCGAGGCGGAGGTTCTCGCGCACGGTGAGCTGAAAGAACAGGCTGCGATCCTCTGGCACATGGGCAACACCATCACGGGCCACCATGTGCGCGCGACGCCCTTTCACCGACTTGCCGAGCACCCGGATGTCGCCGCTGAGGATCGGGTTGAGCGCCGAGGCGGTCAGCAAGGTGGTGGTCTTGCCGGCGCCGTTGGGCCCGAGCAGGGCGACGATCTCACCTTCGTTCACGGTCATCGTCAGGTTGCGCACCACTGCCACACCGTTGTAGCCGGTGGACAGTTCCTCGATCTCGAGCAACGCCATCACTCGGCTCCGCTCGCGTCGGGAATCGCCAGACCAGGTTTCTGGTCCGGTTCTGCTGCGGTACGCGCGGATGCGCCGAGGTAGGCCTCGATCACTGCCGGATCGCGTTTCACTTCCGCAGGGGTGCCCTCGGCGATCTTCACCCCGAACTCGATCACGTAGATGTAGTCGCACACGTCGAGCACCAGTCCCATGTCGTGGTCGACGAGAAAAATCGTCATCCCCGCGTCGATGATCGCACGCAACTGTCGACCGAGCGCCCGGCTCTCCTGGGTATCGAGCCCAGCGGCCGGTTCGTCCAGGCACACCAGCTTCGGCCGCGCAGCCAACGCGCGCGCTGCGCTGACGAGCTTGCGCTGGCCTTGGCTGATCTCGTTCGGCATCACATCGGCAAGGTCGCGGATGCCCAACACGTCGAGGGCAAAATCGACGTTGGTCTGATCGCGGTGGCGTTGCGGTGCCACCAGATCGGCGAAGAAGCTGGCAACCGTCTGCCGTTCGGCAGCCACCTGCAGGTTCTCGCGAATGGTCAGGTCGTCGAACAGTTCCAACGACTGCCACGTTCGTCCAAGGCCCGCTTGTGCTCTGCGGTGTGACGGCGCCGCGCCGATCTGGCGACCATCGAACATGATCTCGCCGCTGGTGGGCACGAAGCCGGTAATGCCGTCGATGAAGGTGGTCTTGCCGGCGCCGTTCGGGCCGATCAGCCCGACGAGGGTTCCTTGCTCCACCTGGAAATCGACATCATTCACGGCCTTGAGCCCGCCAAAGGTGACCGACATCGAATGTGTTTCGAGCAGCGCCATGGGACGCAGGCTCAGATTGTGGGCACTTCGACGTGACGGCCGAACACCCCGGCCATGGTGTTCATGATCTCCCCCAGCGACGCATAGGTTTGCGCTGCCTCGATCAGGGTCGGCATGAGATTGATCTCGGGGTCGGCAGCTTCGGTGACCAGCTTGCCCAGCACTACGTCGACGGCGGCCTGGTCGCGATCGTGGCGTACCGTGTCGAG
>JANOKQ010000192.1:0-2074 GCA_031419375.1 Acidimicrobiaceae bacterium | reverse complement strand
GCTTCGTCCGAAGCCCACATCGCACGCAACACATCGTCTTCCAAGGCACCATCAGGACGTCGCATAGCACTACATTATATCGGTCGGTATGCACCGTTCGGGGCGGTTGCCTTCGGATAGACATCATCAGCTCAGCGCGGCCATCGCTTCGTCTGGCACGACGGCACCGACGCGGAACGTGACGTCAGTCGCGTTCCACCCCAGGAACGTGACCTCGTCACCGTCCGCGATGCCTGCCAATGTTGCTGCCGTCGAACCCACGACAATGGTCCCGTTGCTTGCGGCTTCGGCGCCCGTGAGTGACGTGGTCGACTCGATGCCGGCTGGATCGACAGCGAGGAAACTCATCGGGATACCCACTCCGGTGGGAACAGTCCGAATCACGCCACCCGCCCGTGAAACGGTCGTCAGATCGATCGTTCCTTGGTGGAGAACCGTCGAGTTCAGCCCTTCGGCAGCGGCTTGTTGCGTCAACGACGAGATCGTCGCCGAATCAAGGCCCGCCCCGACTACCGGAGACACACACGAACAGCGCACCGATAGGCGGGGACGTGCGATTCGGTGACAGCAGGGTCGACGCAACAGAGGCCGAGCCATTGTGAAACGGCAAATGTGATGACACGAGCCGCCCTGCGGCGGGAATCAGGACCAGAACGCCGGCCACCGCGAGCTTCATCGGCAGCCGCCATGCTGGGGCCGGGATCACGACATCGAGTCGATGAGTTTGAGCATGGCCTGGATGGCCGGCACGCTCGTCGCCGCGTTTGGTTTGGAGGCCCGAAGCTCTTTCAGGACCCGATCGAGGGCAAGGTCAAGTTTGGTCCACTGCGCTTTGTCCTTCTTTTGCAACGCGTTCGCGTAGGCGTCCCATTTCGTTTCCATGTCAGTGACCCGCTTCTCGGCCTTTTTCAGATCACCTTTCTGCGCGTAGGCAAGCGTGTCGGCAGTGATGGTTCGGAACTTGCTGATGTCGCCAAGCGGTTGCTTCTTTACTGCGGCCGTCGCGGGTTTGGTTGTCGCGGTAGCTGCGAGAGCGGTTGACGCAGTGAGCATCGGTAGGCCAAGCGAGGCGATGGCGACGACGGCAAGGGCTATTCGTTTCATGGTGTTCTCCGGTTGTTGAGTGGTTGGTGTTGTTGGGCGTGCTGCGCTGGACGTTGTCCGTTACGCCTTTTCAAGTGATGGGGTGGCGTCGCGTTTCGTGATCGAGATGAAGCTCACGACGACGAGGATGACGGCGAGGAAAATGAAACTGGTTTTGGTCGTACCGAGCTCAAGTCCACCGATTGCCTTGTCCTGGGACAGGTAGTCGCCGATCGATGCGCCGAGTGGCCGGGTGATCACGTAGGCCATCCAAAATGCGAGTACTGCGTTGAGGCCGGCCTTGAGGTGGGCGACGTAGGTTGCGCCGATGATCGCAGCGAACATGAGCGCTGACTTCCAGTACCCGAGAGCGAGTTTCTCGGCGACAAGGTCACCAGCAGCTGTTCCCAAGGCAAAGGTGAACAGGATGGCGAGCCAGTAGAACGCCTCGCGCTTGGTACTGGTGATGCTGTGAATCGAGAGTGTCTTCTCCGACGAGTACCACGTGGCAAACGTGCCAAGCATGAGGACCGTGAAGATGGCCGTGCTGGTCCACAAACTGATGTGGAAGTTGTCGACCATGTTGTCGGTGATCAGCGTGCCGAAGATGCTCATCAACACGACAGCCAACCAGTACACCGGCGGTTTGTACGCGCGCAGACGAAACTGGGCGACCAGCACAACGGCAAGTAGCACACCCATGATCGCGGTTGTCTTGGTGAGGCCGAGATGGAAGTTCGTTGCGAGGTAATCGGCAGCGGTCTCGCCGACCGTCGTCGCAAGGATCTTGATAACCCAGAAGTAGAGGGTGACCTGTGGAACCTTATTGAGCATTGAACGAGCTGTGATCTTGTTCGTCGCTGAGATCGAAATAGCGGACATGGAGGACACTTCCTTCGTGAGGGATGTAGGCGGGAGTCGCCGATGAGCCTGGCGAATCAGTCCTGAAGAATCTCTGAATGGACGACGCGCACCGGCCAGGCAACAACGA
>JANOKQ010000191.1:0-11928 GCA_031419375.1 Acidimicrobiaceae bacterium | reverse complement strand
GCGATCTGGAACACGCAACAGCAGGGCCTCCGGTCACGCGGCTTCCGTGGCGGGTACATGCCCTGGCAGGAACGGCGGATCCAGTTCTTCCACGACAGCATCGATCGCCACCTCGCTCACGGTCCACTCCATGTCTGACCCGCTGCCTGACGCGATCGAGCTCGGCGATCTCAGCGATCTTGCCGACGGCGATCTGCGCTGCTTCGAACACGTCGGTCCCGACGGGATCGTGGTGTGCCGGGCCGGTGGTCAGCTCTACGCCCTCGCCGACAACTGCTCCCACGCCGACACCCCGTTGAGCGAGGGGCGGCTGCGTGGGTACGGCCTGACCTGCTCCCTGCACGGCGCAACGTTCGACGTGCGCAACGGTTCCCATTCGGGTCCACCGGCGTGGGAGGGCGTGGCATGCCACCGGGTGGTGGAGGTCGACGGGGTCGCCTCGGTCGTGTTGAGCGAGCGCGGCGATCGCGACGCTGCCCCGGTCGCCGACGGCACCAGGATGCAGACCCGATGACCGCCCGTTCCGTCCGCAACCTGCGCGCCACCGTTGTCGGTGCGTCGGGGGTCGCCGCGTGACCGCTGTACCGACGATGTCCAGCGAGGTCACCGCCGGCTGGATGACCGAGGCACTGCGCGGGTCGGGCACGATCGGGAACGACGTTTCAGTCGCATCGATCAGCATCGATCCGGTCACCGCCGGGGTCGGGTTCATGGGCGAGGTGGCCAAGGTCGGTCTCGTGTACGACGGCGATGCCGGTTCGGGGCCGGCGACGGTGATCGCCAAGTTCCCCAGCCGGGTGCCGGAGATCCGGGCGATGATTCACTCCACTCGGATCTACGAGCGCGAGCACCGCTTCTACAGCGAGCTCGCCGCCGAGACACCGCTGCGCACCCCGCGGGTGTACCACGTCACCTGCTCGCCGGCCGCGGAGTCGGCCGACGAGACCTACATGCTGCTGATGGAGGATCTGTCGGCGCTGACGCTCGGTGACCAGGTCGTGGGGACGAGTCCCGAACAGTCGCACGCTGCGCTTGTTGGGCTCGCCCATCACCACGCTCGGTTCTGGAACGGCGCTGGGCTCGAGCGGGCCGACTTCATCCCGGTGATCAACGGCCCGCTCAATCAGGCCGGCCAGGGCATCTACGAGGCGTCGTTTCCGGGTTTCTGCGAGGTCTTCGGTGACACGCTCGAGCCGAAGATGCTGGCCGTCGCCCGGGGGTACGCCGCAGCAAACCCATCGCTGCTCGATGCCTTGGCGGCGATGCCTCACACGCTCGTCCACTTCGACTATCGCGCTGACAACATGTTCTTCGACTCCGACGGTTCGGTCGTGGTCATCGATTGGCAGGCGATCAGCCGCGGCGGAGGTGCCGCCGACGTCGGTTACTTCCTGGCGCAGAACGTCACGACCGACGACCGTCGTGAGCACGAAGGCGACCTCCTCCATGCGTACCACGACACGCTCGTCGCCAACGGGGTGACGGGTTACGACTTCGATACCTTTTTTCAGCACTACCGGCTGAGTGTCGTGTACGGCTGGATCATTCCGGTGATGGCGATCGGCAGCCTCGACGTGACGAGCGAGCGTGCGATGGCGCTGTGGACGGCGGTCATCGAACGCACCCAGGTCGCGATCCTCGAACACGGCGCTGCCGAATTCATTCTCTGAACTCTGAACGGACAATTCCCGTCCAGATCGCTTCACTTCACGCGCAGGTGATTTGCGACTTCGATGAGATGGCTCGGGTCCGTTGCCGAAAAGTAGGTTCGAAGAAAGTACACCCCGCAGCCAGAGGGTGGGGTGAACCGAATCAGCATGCCGTCCTCGATAGCTTCCACGTCAACAGCCTCATCGAGGACGGTTGTCTGGCCCATGACCGGGAGCACGTACCCCTCACCAAAGGGCGAACCCGCCGGTGCCCATGACAAGAACACGTCAGCCGACGCGTCCGTTGTGCCCGTAAACCTCACTGAACCGTCGAATGTTGGATCGAGATACGTGGCTACGGCTTCGACTGGAAGCTGGTCGGTGTCCAACTCGAACTGCGAGCACACAGATCCGGTTCGGTCGTAGCTGTACGGCGGGACGCCTATGACACCGCCGTCCACAACTTGGAACACGGCGGCGGTGGATCCGTTCGGGCAGAAGGCCATCCGTGACCAGCGCGCGCTCCCACGGCGCAGAATGGACACGAACGCCAACGGGTACGGCGGGCAGAAGGCCATCCGTGACCAGCGCGCGCTGCCACGGCGCAGAATGGACACGAGCGCGCTAAATTCTGTGGAAGGCGAATGGCACCCGCCCCCGGGCTGGCGAAAGCCGGCTTGCGTGGGTGATTTGGCCGAGTGTCGGTTGCGCGCTGACGCAAACCAGATCTGGCGGCGACTGGAGCGCGGTTCAGTGGAGCTTGGGATCGACGGTGCAGGCGAGTTGGCGTCCGGCACCGATTTCGTAGCAGTGGATGTCGGTGGGGTTCCCGGCATACAGGCCCAGCGGATCGGTGATCGCCGCGTGGGTGTCGGGATGCGGGCACGGCGACGCGGCGACGCCGCCGACGCTCAGCGGCGCGGGGCAGCGCTCGCCGTGAGTCGCCGCGACGACACGCGAGATGTAGTCGGCCGTTCCGTACGCGCCGGCCACCGTGAAGTGCACGCCGTCGCTGGTGTACCAACCGGTGGTGTTGCGGGTGTACGCGTCGTAGTCGGCGACGTGCAGGTCGGGGTACGCGCCAGACCCGGCTTTTGCCCGCAGGGTCTGGTTCTGGATTCGGAACCCGGCATCTTGGGGCGTTGCCCCGGTGGGGTTCCGGTAGGCGGTGCCTTCCCGGTAGGTGAGCCAGATCACCCGGTGCGCCCCCTTGGCACGTGCTGCCGTCATCACTTGATCAACCGCGTCAGCGAAGGTGGTGTGCCAGTCGTTGTAGCCGGTCATGATCACCACGTCGTCCAACACGCCAGCGGTTTCGTTGATCGTCTGCACCGCGTTGGGCGGGCGCCTGCCTTCGCGACCGGTGCACGACGATCCGACGAGTCGCCGGCACGACTCGACGTCAAGAATGAAATCTGATCCGACCAGAGCGTGGCGCGCGTTGCCGTACCAGCGCACACCTGCCAGTGTGGAGTCGCCCACGAGCAGTACGCGCCGAGCCGTGTCGGGCACGAACACGTTCGTCTCCACCGGCGGAGACGTCACCGGCACAGGCGGGCCGGTGAACCATCCGGTGGCGTCGACGACGAGCTGCGTGCCGTTGCTGGAGAACACCGATATGCCGGCGGTCGAGGCGGCGACGATTCCGAACTGGGCCACGTTCTGTCGGCGCCGATCGGTGTTCACCGTGGCCGCCAAAGGTCGCGGCGTTCCGGCGGGATAGGCCGTGACAAAGCCCGCGGTGCGGGTTTCGGTCAGCGTCCAGTTCCCGGCAATGGCGGCAACTCGGCCCCCCGCCACCACCGACTGCGACTGGACCGTGATCGTTCCGCCGGGGTTGATTGCCCCTGCAGCGATGGCCGGCGTCCTGGTGTCGATCAGCCGGGTCGGGGTGATCGGCACGAACAACCCGTCGGTGGATTCGGGTGAAGATGGTCCGGTGAACCACCCCGTGTAGTCGACGATCACGTGGTCGCCCTGTTGGGTGAAGACTTCGATCCCATCTGGCGTTGCTGCGACGATCTGTCCGGCAGCACGGATCTGGCGTGGGCCGTCGACGTTGAGCGAACTCGTTGCCGGTCGTTGGCCGCTTGCCGGTTGCGCGGTGAAGAACCCTGCGGCAGTGGTGTCGGCGGTGGCCACAGTGATCGCAAGTGCGGTCGCGTCCGGTGGCACTCCCGGCGGCAGCGGGATTCGTAACGTCGATCCGGCCGGGGGCCGCGCCCCGCCGACCCTGGTGTCTAACAATCGCACCGCTGACGTTGCCACGAAACGCCCGGAGCGTGCGGTCATCGCGACCGGGGCGACCGGCGCGAACGCTCCCATCACATCGATCACGATGTGCGCATCGACGCTGGCCGACACGCTGATCGAACCGTCGATACCGACAGGCACGATTGCTCCGTTGGCCCTGGTTTCGCCCGCTTCGGCGTTGAGGGTCGACGTTGGCGTCTGCGGCGCTCCGGTCGGCCACAGTGACACAAAACCGCTCCGCGCCGGTGACGTGATGGCCGCCGACACCACGACTGCGACCGCTTCGACAGGCAGGCCACAGCGGCCGAGCGTGCTGATCGGTGTCTCGGTCCTGGCCGGCACCCGGGTGGATGAAACCGCGCGGCTGTCATACAACCGGCACGGCTGCACCGTCACAAGCGCCGACGCGCCAGGCGACGCGCCAGGCGGCGGGGCCGGTGCCGCCCGCACCGGGTGGAGATCAGCGGCCACGGCCAGACACGCCACCAGCGCGAGGCCGGCAGCGGTTCGTCTCATAACGCCAGCAATCATACCCGGCGAACCCCGTCGTGATAGCTGAGCTCGTGGCGCAGGGTGCCGTCGGCGCGCCACTTGCGCACGGCCGCTTCGCCCGTGGGACCGTCGTGGCGACGCCCGTTCCGGTAACGCTCCTCGTAGTGGACACCCCCGCTCGCGAAGAAGCCGCGCACCGCTGGGGTCCGTGCATCGGCGTCGTCGAGCATGCCGGTGCGATAGTGCATCTCGTACTTCACGCGTCCGCTCGCACGATGAACCCGGTACGCCGGTTGACTCCTCGTTGGGTCGTCGAGGCAGCCTTCGGTGTACCAGGCGACGTACCGTTGCTCACTGGCGAAGGTCCGCCGGACCCGGCCGGTGAAACCCGGCGGGATCTCTGTGTCGTCGGTGACGTCGATGGTGTTGACGACCCGGAACGACATCGAGTTCGGTAGGAGTTCCATCACTGATCACCATCGAGCCCGCGTGAGCGGCAGCCAATTTCCACGATGTTGTATCGGCCAGGGACGGCCCGACTTGAACATCAGCCCTGCGTAAACCGTTTCTGGTACTCCACTTCGGGTACCGCTGCGGCGGGCTTGGACGCCGTGTGCGGTCCTTCCCATATCAGCATGCGACCAGTCGGGTCCCACCCCGATCGTTCGTAGAAGCGCCGTGCCCGCGGATTGTCGCGCAGTACCCAGAGCACCGCTTCGTGACAGCCGTCGCCTGAGAGTCGGAGCTCGGAGTGCACCATCAGCGTGGCTGCGCACGCCGTGCCCCACGCATCAGGGTGCAGGTAGAAGGCGAACACCTCACCCCGCCCGCGGATGCCGGGAGCCGACGTTACCGCTCGGCCCGGGCGCGGGTCAGGTACTGGCTTGCCCGGTTCGGCCCCAGGTTGCTCCCGTTCGGCACCGACGAGAGCGAAACCGACCACACGCTCGTGGAGCTCGACGACCAGCAATGAGCTGCCGTGGATGCCCCAGGTCCATGCTCGCCATGTGTCCAACCGCTCGCTGGCGAACTGCGGCGAATCGAGGTACGCGTCGGGAAAGATCCCTCGATATCCGCCGCGCCAACCCTCGATGTGTGCCGCGGCGAGGGCGTCGGCATCGTCGCGAACGCCTGGCCGAACGTGGATCATGCCGACATGTTCGCGCGATCGGAGACGTCGCCGACTGGATGATTTCTAGACGGCGAGCAGATCCCGCGCGCCGGTGTCGGAGCTGGGGTGGCGCAACTTGCTCATTGCCCGAGCTTCGATTTGGCGGATGCGTTCCCGGGTGAGGTTGAAGTGTTCGCCAACCTCTTCGAGCGTACGCGGCTCGCCGCGGTCGAGGCCGAAGCGAAGCTTCAGGATTTCGCGTTCGCGTTCGTCGAGCGGTGCCAGAAGCCGCGAGATCTCCTCGGGCAGCAGCGCCGTCGCGGCAACCTCGAACGGGCTCTCTGCCGAGCGGTCTTCGACCACGTCGCCCAACTCGGCATCGCCATCCTCACGCAGCGGCTCGCTGAGCGACAACGGTTCGGCGGCAAAGCGCAGTGCCTCGGTGACTTTGTCCTCGGGCATCTCCACTTCTTTGGACAGCTCGGCCAAGGTGGCCGGGCGGCCGTACTTGAGCTCGAGCCTGCTCCGTGCCTTCTGCAGCCGGGCAAGCGTGTCGCCAGCATGAACGGGGAGACGGATGGTGCGCCCGGTGTTGGCGATACCGCGGGTGATCGCCTGACGGATCCACCACGTCGCGTACGTGGAGAACTTGAAGCCCTTGCGCCAGTCGAACTTCTCGACCGCGTGCATCAACCCGAGGTTGCCCTCTTGGATCAGGTCCAGCAACGGCAGCCCGCTGGCCTGGTACTTCTTGGCGATCGAGACGACGAGGCGTAGGTTCGACTGCACGAAGGCCCGCTCGGCGTCTTCGCCTTCACGGGCGACTCGGCGCAGTTCGCGTTTCTTGGCGGCCGAAAGCTCCTTGCCTCCAGCATCGAGGTCGGTCGCGGCAATCTTGCCGGCTTCGATTTGCTTGGCGAGTCGGACCTCGTCGTCCTTTGTGAGCAGGGTGTACTGACCGATGTCGGACAGGTACAAGCGGACGAGATCCTCTTCGTCGCGTTCGACGCGATCTTTCGCCACGGATGCTCCTCAGCAGAAGTTGGGAAAACCAGACAAACATTCACCACCGCACGGCAACGATCGATGAAAAGCTCGGATCCATGGGGCTCGATCCATGGAACACGATCTCGATCGATGGCGACACGGTCGGATGGAGGCGTTCACAATACCGACGTCGTCCAGTCCACCACACATGTCAAGGGGAATCTCCCGACCCATCAGGAATCGTGATCAACGGTCCCTCACTATCGCTGGGAGCGCGAGGTGGCGCGCCGTCACTCTGCCTGGCCGCTCAGATTGACACGACGCGGTCAGCGTCAGCGATCAGCCGGGCAACGTGAGGCGGCGTGGCCCACTGGGCGCCAAGCTCGGCCAGATCATCCTCCGTCGCCCCCCGGGCGAGCGCACAACCCTTTCAAACGTGGAGCGCAACGCCGCGTTCGCGGGTTTTCAGCACCAGATCGCGAAGCGGTGGCAGGCCGACTCCCTCAAGTGTCGACCGGACGGCGCTCTTCACGAACTCAGCGGCGTCACCGAGGAGAACGATCGTGGCGGTGTGGCCGACCTCGATCGTTCCGTTGACGGCGAGGTGCCAGGGAATACTGGCCTTGGCGGGGTCGGCTACGCCGTTCGTTGCCATATACAACACGTGCATGCCTGCACCGTACGCCGCTTCTGTAGCAGCGTCAACGGTGGCTCCGCCCCAGAGCACTACGCCCCAGAGCCACTACGCTGCGCGGCCGTGCCCGGTCCTCGCCAAGACAACGCTGAGATCGAGGCCCCAGGCCCGACCGACATCGAGATCGCGATCGTCACGATCCGCCTCGATGCGGCGCAGCCCGAAGCGCTGCTGTCGGTGCTCGCCAAGTACATCGTGCTCACCCGGATGCAGCCCGGATGCCGCAACGTCGACCTCTGTGCATCGGTCACCCATCCTGGCCGTTACCTCATCATCCAGAAGTGGGATTCGGTGCACGCCCAGCGCGCTCACTTCGACAGCGACGTGATGGTCGAGATGGCCCGAGCGTGCACGGGGCTGTTGTCGATGCCGCCCGACATCGACTTGTGGGATGGTCCGAGCGCACACGATCTTGCCTGATGAGCGCGCCAGGTTTGCCAACCCCGCCGGGTGACCTACGCGAATTTGGCGCAGGCGATAGCGTGTGCGAGGTGCCGCTCGAGCGGCGCATCACTCCTCGGAGGGTCAGTCGAGATGTCCAATCCATTCCTGAACGACAAGGCGATCGCCAGCGCTTCCCACGCTGGCTGGGCCGCACCCGAGCCTTCTACCCGTTCTACACCCATCGACGACGGACCCATCTCAGGTTGGAGTCCGAAAGCGATGACCGTCAGCGGAACCATCAGCGCCACCGGCGTGTTGATGGTGCTGCTCCTCGCCGCCGCCGTGGCCGGCTGGATGAGCGGTCCCGACCTCGACGCTGGCCGAACCGAGTTCCCCGCACTAGCGATCGTCGGTGTGATCGTCGGCTTCATCTGCGCCATCATCGTCTTCTTCAAGCCCATGCTCGCCCGCATCCTCGGACCGATCTACGCGCTGGCCGAAGGTTTCTTCCTCGGTGCCATCTCCAAGGCGTACAACGAGATGCAGAACGGCATCGTCGTGCAAGCCGTGGGTGCCACCATCGGCGTGTTCTTGGTGATGCTCGTGCTGTATCGCACCCAGATCATCAAGGTCACCGACAAGTTCCGCCGCACCATCATCGCCGCAACCATGGGGCTGATGGCGTTCTATCTGGTGGCGTTCGTGATCAGCATGTTCGGTGTCAGCATCGGGTTCTTGTCCGAGCCCAGCCTCCTCGGCATCGGTTTCAGCCTGTTCGCCGCCACCCTGGCGGCGATGAACCTCGCGCTCGATTTCGACTTCATCGAGCGCGGCGCAAAGCAGGGCCTTCCGAAGGGGATGGAGTGGTTCGCCGCCTTCGGTCTGCTGGTCACCTTGGTGTGGCTGTACCTCGAACTGCTGCGCCTGCTCAGCAAGCTCAACCAGCGCTAGACGCGCGGCCCTGTCGGCCGGTAATCAGGACAGTGTGGCGAGGAACCCCAGCAGGGCGTCGTTGAACGCAGCTGGGGTTTCTTGCTGAACCCAGTGCCCGCTGCCGGGGATCAGGGTGGCCCCGCGGAACTCGGGCAGGGATTGCTCCATCCGTTCGATGCCTGTCGGATCGAGGGTCAGTACGGGATCGAGCGCCCCGCCGATGAAGCAGCTCGGCATCGTCACGTCGGCCGCCGACAGGTGGGCGGTGACGGCGGAATTGGCGTCGAGGTTGCGGTAGTAGCTCAGTGGCCCGAAGAACCCGGAATGGGCGAGCTCGTCGGCGTACACCTGCAGGTCGGCGCTGCTGAGCCATGGGCCTTCCGGCCCGGTGAAGGGCAGGCCGCCCGGCGCAGGCATTGCCGTCAGGAACCCGGTTCCCTCGATTGGCAGCGGCTCGCTCAGTGCGGTCCGTGCCCCCACCGCGGCACCCGACACGCCGAACAGGGTGGTGGCCATGGTCACGCGCGGGTCGGCTTCCAGCTCGGCTTCGGCCGGGCCGACCTGTTGGAAGTAGAGGATGTAGAAGAACTGCTCGCCCACCGCAGCCTTCAACAGCTGGGTCGGAGGGGCCGGCCAGTGCACGAACGGCACGCTCACCCCGGCGACGGCGCGCACTCGGTGCGGGTGAAGCCGGGCCATGTCCCAGACGATCATCGCTCCCCAGTCGTGCCCGACAAAGACCGCGTCGTCCTTGCCGACGTGGTCGAGCACGGCAACCAGGTCGGCGGTGAGCGAACCGATGCCGTACGCGCCCACCTCGCGCGGCGCGCTGGAGTGGCCGTAGCCGCGCTGGTCCGGAGCGAGGACGTGGAACCCGGCATCGGCGAGCGCGCCCATCTGATGACGCCACGAGTAGGCCAGCTCCGGAAACCCGTGACACAGCACGACCGTTGGGTGATCCGGGTCGCCGGCTTCGTGCACGCGCAGCGTGATCCCCTCGGCCACCTCGATGTCGCCGACCCGTCCGTCGTTCATGCAGCAGCCACCGTGCCGGGGCGCGTTACAAGAAGTAGCCGGTGACGTCGACGAGGAACTCGGTCGAGCCGCCGGCTCCGCCGGCCACGACGGTGAGCTGGCGAGTTGCATTCAGGGTCAAGATGACGCCGTTGGCCAGGATCTGCCCGGCAGCCGACCAGTTGATCGTCGACGATTCGACCGCAGTGTTGCCTCCCGGGTTCACCGTCAAAAACCCGCTACCGGCGATGCTGACCACGGTGATGTTCGCGGCAACCGCGGTCGCTCCGGCCGGTACGAAGTTGGCCAGCGTGACCGCGCCGGTGGTGGGATCACGCTTGTCGGCGACCGAGATGGTGCGGGTCTGTGGTCGGGCGATCGGGCCCTGTGCCGGTTGCGCGGCACGTGAGTCGAACACGCGGCCAGGCGACAAAGCATGGAACGCCCCGGCGGCGGCCGCGCCGGTGATCTTGCGCCACGTACCCGGCGTGCCGGCCACGGTGCATCCCCACAGGTTGCCCTCCGCATCGCACACCAACTCGCCCAGCACATGTGGATCGGTGCGGGCCCCGGGTGCGGTTCCGGTTGCCTTCAGCTCGATGTTGGCGCGAGTCCCTTGGGCGTACACACCGGTCGATCCGGTTCCCGTGCCCAAACCGACGACCCCGCTGCCGGCCATCGCCGTGTAGCCGTACACGCCGTTGGCAACCGTTCGGTACGAGTAGCCGGCCACAGCCGCCGGCGAGCTGGACGCACTTGGATCTCCAAGAACCAATGCCGATGGAGTGTCGCGGGCGATGAACAGGTTGGCGTTGGCCATCGAGCCGAGCAGGGCTCCGGCCACCTGCGGGGCGAGAGCGTTGGTGTACACCAACCCGGTTGGGAGCCTGGTGGTACTGGTGGTCTCGACGATCACGCTCGCGGCGAGAGGATTCGTGTCGGCGGCCGCTGCTGGCAGCGCGCGAGTAGCTGCGGCAGCGACGGCACCCGCGGTCGCCGCGCCGGCCAACTTGAGCATGCCCCGGCGTGACGACGTCGTCGGCGGGTCTGCAGCAGTGACCGTGCCGGTGACCGTGCCCGTCGGGGTGGCCGTCGGGGTGCCCGCCTGAGCGGCCGGTGCCGACAACGTGTCGAGCAAGGTGGTCAGCTCGGCGACCTTGGATTCAAGTTCGTGGATACGGTCGTCGTTGTTCATGGGTTTCCTCCCGTGGGTGGACGTTGCGTCGGCGAGCAGTCTCGCGCAGGCCCACCCGCTCCCTCAATCAGCCCTGGACGCGAACGGGCACCGGCACGTTGTGCGCCGGTGCCCGCAAGTGCGTACTGCACAGGGAGTGTCAGAGGAAGTAACCGCTGATATCGATGAGGAAGTCGGTCGATCCGGCACCGCCGGCCACCACGGTCAATTGGCGGTTTGTGTTGAGCGTCAGGCTCACTCCGTTGGCGAGCACCTGCCCCGCAGCGAACCAGTTGATCGTCGACGATTCGATCGCGGTGACGCCACCCGGGTTCACCGTGAGAAAGCCGGCACCGGACAAGCTGATGATGGTGACGTTGGCGGTTACCGCGGTTGCTCCGGCGGGGACGAAGTTGGCCGCGGTGACGACGCCGGAGCTTGGCTCGCGCTTGTCCGCCACCGAGATCGTCCGCCCCTGGCCACCCGTGAGCGGGCCCACCGAGGGCTGGGGTGCTCTCGAGTCGTACACGCGTCCCGGCGTCAGCGCATGAAACGAGCCGGCCGTTGAAGTTCCAGCAAGCTTGCGCCAACTTCCCGGCGTGCCATCGGCAACGCAGGCCCACATCGTGCCGGTCGTGTCGCAGATGATCTCGCCACGGAAGTGGAAGTCGGTGCGAGCGGTCGGTGCCGTACCTCCGGCAGCGAGTTCGATGTTGGCCGCGGTACCACTGGCCAGAACGCCAACCCCACCGCCGCCGAGTCCGATCCCGACGGTCCCGTACCCGCCGTTGAGCGTCACGCCGAGGAGACCGTCACGCACGACCGGTCCGCCGCCGAACGCTGCAAGGGCAGTAGCCCCCACTTCGGCGGGAGTGAGCGTGACGCCGCTGGTGAACAGGAAGCCCGGAGCGTCAGCGGTGCCGACGTGATTGAGCTGCGTTGGGAGATTCTGGTCGGTGTTCACGATGCCGTTGTCAGCAGCCGCAGGCAGGACGCCGGTGGCGGTTGCAGCGATGGCCCCGACGGCGGCCGCGCCGGCCAGCTTGAGCATCCCCCGCCGGGAGGATGTCGCCGCTTCCTCGCCGGTTACGGGTTCTGCCGCGGTTTCAACCTGAGTGGGTTGTGGCCCGACGTTCGCTGCGGCGAGGAGCGCCGTTGGCACGTTGCGCGCACCCGAATGCGTGGGTGGTACCGCCGTCAGGGTGCTTGCTTCAAGCATCGCCGTGAGCTCGGCCAC
>JANOKQ010000190.1:0-2210 GCA_031419375.1 Acidimicrobiaceae bacterium | reverse complement strand
ACTCGCCACGCAATCGTTGGCGAGGTCGAGCGCGTCAACGTTCGTAGCGTTCGGCGACGCCCAGTCGATCTCGATGGTGACCCGCGCACCCTGCGGCGTTATGTCCGTCGAACGGATCCGCGCCGTCATTGTTCCGGCTTTGCGGGTGTGGTGCTTGTGACTGTTGGCAACGGCACTGCTGACCTGCAGCGACGGCGAGGACGTGGCATGAGCCGTGATGGCGCTGGCCGTGACCCCCGGCAGGTTCGCGAGATCGCCGACGAGCCAGTCGCGCATGTCATGGCACTCGCTGCAGAAGCGTGTCACCCTCTCGTCGACCTCGGCATTGCCGAGGCCGGGTACACGACCAGAATATGACTGGGCGATCTGGTCACGGGCCCGGATGACCTCGCGCCACTTCTCGTACCAGGGGCGGTGATCATTGCGTGTCACGTTGATGCCGGGCTCCGGAATCGCGACGGTCGTCGTCACCGTGGCTGGAATTGCCACTGCTGATCGGCGTCCGCCGTCGCAGCCCGGGCACGGCGCACCCACTGGAACCGGGTCGAGGTTCGTGTTGCAGTCCGGACAGAACATCATGCGGCAAGAGTCTGCCCGCGCCGTCGAGTGGCTGGGTGAATTGCCTCAGGGGGGCGGTGGCGCGGCCTGAATGAGGTTGTTCATCTCGTGGATGGCCTGGTAACGCAGGGGGAGCAGCTCACCGTGCGGCCAGCGGAAGAAGACGGCCAACCGGTCGAACGCCGCGTCGAAGCTCGTGATGGCAGGCAGCACCGCATGGCCGACCTGCTCACCCGTCAAGACATTATGGGCATGGCCGCCCGCGGCGGCCGCCTGGTGGTACATAGCGACGCCGCTGGGTAGCCCGTGGGCGACGGCCGACTCCCGGTTGTAGTTGTAGGCGCCAAGCACCCCACCTTGGCCTTGCGCCGCCGGATCGGCGTCGAGCAACTTCGTTGCCTTGGCCTCCAACTCGGCCGAGGATGTTCTGACGGTGGGATGCCGATCCTTCCGCGCCTTGATGAACGCAAGGTGAAGCTTCACGCTCGTCAGGAGACGATCGCCATCATCCTTCGTGATCAGGAATCCGCGGTCATCGGCACCGCCCTCGTAGAGCACCGGCACCACGTCCACCGCCAAGCCCGAGGCGAAGGTGATTGTGGCGCAATGAACTCCCGGCTCGATCGCGTCCGCGCCGACGTTCTTGCCATACACCTGGCGCAGGCGCTCGGTCATCCACGCGACGAGGCCGTGTTCGGGTGTATCCCCCTTCCGAACGTATACGGCGACGTCCATGTCGTTGACCTTGGCGAGTGCGGTGCCCTTCGCGACGCTGCCGGCGTGCAACATCTTGACAAGCGAAAACCCTGGGTCGTTGTCGACGTGAGTCTTCAGCCGATCCCGCAGGAATCGAACACGCTTCCGACCGGCGTTGGCTTCATCGACCGACAGATTGACTGCCTTTACAGCGAACGCCTGTAGATCGGCATTGGTCACGAACAGGTCGGTCATGCGATCTCCGCCGCAACCAGATCAAAGCGGTTTCGGTGCATCGGCGCCGCACCGACGTTCTGGTGTGCCGCCGACCGCTCAGCCGCCACCGACCGAACTTTCGCGATGATCCACGTTGTTGCCGCGAGCCCGACGTTCTCGGCCAAGGCAGTGTTTTCGCTTCTTTCATCCATCATCTGTCCTTCCACTCGTCCGAAGGACTGATGGACATTGCCTGACCGGCTACCGGACATTGCTGACCGGCGGAATGTCATTGGGGCACGAAACCCCAATGACATTCCGTGACCGTCTACATCAGCTGCAGCCGCTGGTGCTTCCGCAGCTGGGGCAGGCGTGGCAGGAGCCGGCGCGGTTCATCTGCACGCCGCACTGCATGCACATCGGTGCGTCGCTGTGGCGCACTACGGGCTTGGCCGCTGTGGGCGTGGCTGCGGGGGCCGCCGGACGAACGGCACCGCCGGGATTGGTGACGTCGTTGTTCGGGGCAACCGACGCGATACCCCGCTCCAGCTGGGCAGCGAGATCGGACGCCGACGGGACGCTCTTGGGGTCGGTGACCAGTTCGCTGCCGTTGGCGTTGACGACCATCGATTCCTCGACACCCGGCAGCGTCGGCTGCAACCGCTCATCGACCGAGAAGATGCCGAGCTCGGCGCGCTCGTCATAGGTCATGTACACGAGCGCCAGGCGGCGGAACAGGT
>JANOKQ010000189.1:0-5092 GCA_031419375.1 Acidimicrobiaceae bacterium | reverse complement strand
CGTAAATCTCAATCTCGACAATACTGAGAGTGCCTTTGGCCCCGCCCTTGCCGGCGGCGGACTGCGGGTCGGGCGTGCCAGGTATCTCGATGATGTTGCCGAAGGCGCGGCAGCGACTGTGCTCGCCAATGCGGCGGGAACCCGGTCGTTGTGCGTCAGGTTCAACCCGACCACGAGTGTCAGGACCTGGTCAGCTGTATGGGCGACGACCTCGGGCACGCCGTCGACGGCCGCCACAGCAGCGGCGCCCGACTGGATGTCGCCCGAGAACCGCAGGTACACGGAGCGGTCCCCGATGTCGAGGTTCGACAGCAGTTCCTCGACGTTTGTCTGCAGTTCGGGTGCAAGGTCGTCCGGTAACCAGGCGCGGGCTGCGGCGATCTCATCGGGGCCCGGTTCGACCAAGGCGGCGTATCCATCGAGGGTCAAGGTCGCCTGGGCGATCTCTTGTGTCCGGTCGAGTGGGAGCACGGCGATGCCGGTGATCTCGAACGCCGCGGCGACGGGTTCGTCGTCGGGATCGGTGAGCCGTGGGTCGTCGATGCCCAGTTCCTCGGCGATCCGTGGCAGTTCCACGGCCATCCGCGACGCCAGCGTCTGGCGACCGAGCGACACGATGTCACCGACATCAAGGCCGCTCTGGTCGGCGAACACCGCATCGATCGCCACCTCGTCAGCGCCGTCGGGAGCGCGCCCGGTCAACATCGTCGGAGTGATCGCGTCGGGTCCGGTGTCGAACGACCACGGCCACACGAACATCCCGGATTCGGGCACGACGAGGAACCACGGCGGAAAGCTCGTGACGGTCGTCATCCGCTCGACGGTGTCGAGCTCGTCGATCTCGGCGAGGATCGATGCTGCCTGCCGCTGCGTGGTCGGGCGGAAGTCGAAACTGACCATCGCATCCCAGTTCCATCCCAACAGCGACGGGGTCTGCTCGAGGTGGCGGAGGCCCGCCAGGTACGTCAGGCTGGCCACGCCCGTGGCACCGACCACCATCATCGAGACCAGGGTCGGCCACGGGCTCGCCCGCCGCGGTCCCGCCGGAGCACCGACGGCCGCCACCACACCGGTGCGTGCCGCCGGACGCAACCTGAGCGCTGCGGCGATCCGGCCACCTCGGCCCGACACCGGCACCATCGCCGACCGGCCAGCACGCGCACTCCTCCAGGCTGGCACTGTGCCGATCGCGAGAACCACGCCCGTCACCAAGCCGACCCCCGCGACGCTCACCAACCCGTCGAACCACAGTTGTCGCTGCGGTGCAATGGCGGCGGCGAGCCCGCGCGGCATCAGCCCGCTGAACGGGATGGCGAGGGCGGCAGCCAGCAGCGCCCCGATCAGGCCGAGCGCGCCGGCGTGGACGAGGGCCTGTTGGGCGATCTGCGGTCGCTGTGCGCCGAGCGCGGCCAGCGTTGCCGTGTCCGAGCCGGTCTCGCGCAGGTTCCGATCGATCACCGGCACGAGGACGAGGAGACCGCCGACGGCTCCGATGCCGGCGAGCAACCACAGCAGGCGGGCATCGGTGGCGAGTGCCCGGTCGAACAGTTCGGCGCGCTCACGAAAGTCGATGATGATGTCGAACAAGGCGAGGCCCGCATCGACGTCCGCCGGCGAGGCCGTGGGATCCAGCCACACCACGGCGTTCGGGCGTGGCTCGGCACCGCTCGCGAGTAGAGCCTGAAAGATGGCAGGGTCGACGTAGGCCGGCTCGGCTGCTAGACCGGTTCCCGGCGGTTCCACGTCGAGCGGACCGATCGACAGGCCGGTCACCTCGAGGTCGATGGGAACGTCAAACTCCTCGAGAAGGCCGTCACCGTCACACCATCCGGCGAGGCGGACCTCCTCGCCGATGCCGCGACCCAGGCGCTCGGCGGTGGCACGGGCCAGCACCACACCATTGCTGCCGGGCACCGGCATCGCGCCATCGAGCCGGAACGGCAGCGCCTGATCGGTGCCACCACCGGCACCGGCTGCGACGATCTGCACCTTCCGGTCGCCGTCGTAGCAGCCGGTCGGATCGTCGGCCGTTGCGAGCAGTGGTGCCCCATTGTCATCGACGAGGTACGGCAACACCGTCTCGACCAATCGCGCCTTGTCGACCACGGCGATGTCGTTCAGAAGCTCGACCACGACGTCGCCGCTCGTCTGGTCCGCCGGGGCGGCACACCCGATCGGCGACGCTGCCCGCTCGTCGCAGGCAGGAACGACCGCGAGGTCGGGTGCCCCGATCTCATCGATCAGGGCCTGATATGCAGTGCCGACCCGGCGTGCGGACGCCGCCGATGCCAGCATGAACCCGCCGATCACTCCGATCAGGAGGCACACCGCCAGCGATGGGGCCCATGCCCGCCGCCATCGCACACGCATCAGCAGCCAGAGCAGGGCCATGAGCTGAGTATGTCAGCAACAACTGCTGGTTAGCCAGGGTGCAGCCCGGTGATCACCGGGTGTGCTGGCACCACCGGCGGTCGGTGCCTCAGTGTGACGACTGCACCAGGTGAGCCAACGTGACCTTGCGGGCCTGCCGGGCGGGGACCGCGGCGGCGAGGTTGGCGAGCACCACGAGTGACACCTCGATCGAAACGACGGCCACGAAGGGTAACGATGCGTCGTTGGCGACACCGACACCGTCAGCCAGACCGCGAAATACCTGCCGCCCCACCACGAAACCGACGGGTGCTGCGATGAGGATTGGTGCGAGCGTGAACAGATCCAGCAAAGACGAGCGCATCGGCCGGGGCATCCGATCCTGACGGCACCAGCCCGGCCATCATGAACGTCGCCGAGGCGACGTTGTCAACCGATGCGAGCGCAGCGATCTCGTCGCGTCGGGAGATCCCGGCCTCCTGCCAGACCACTGCGTCCGCGTCGGACTCATGAGCTGCCGCGTAGCGGTCAGGGGTGCTCGCCATGCGCGCCGCGCCGGCGAACGTCAACACCGCGGTGCCAACGACGGCCACGGCGAATGAGAAGGCAAGGACCGAGCGCCATTCATGACGCAGTCGCAGCCGAACGCGGAAGGCGATGGCGTTCACGCTGGCCTGCTCACGACCGAACCGACGTGCATGACCGCACGTGTTGGGCACGAACACAGTGCGGCGCGCAGCTCGGGCACGTTCATCTCACTACTCTGCGGCAGTTGTCGATCTCTCACACTGGTGCAGGCACCACCGCACGGGTTCGGCAGCCATCCAACAAGGCGGTAGTCAACTACCGTCATCTGTCCTGTGGACTCGGACTGACGCCTCCACCGTCGTCGTCGTTTTGATGTCTTGGAAACCTCAGGCGATGTAGGTGATCGAGAGCAGGTCGCCGCTGGCGAAGAACGTGCCGCCCGTGGTCCGGCAGCGGATGCGCACTCGGGCCTCACCGTTCCCCGTCACTCCACTCACGTAGTCTGCGAGCGCCCCGGTGGCAGCAAGATCGGTGATTGTCACTTCCGTCGTGCCGACCGCACGCGAGTCGAGCTGCACCCAAGTGCTGTCGGTCCACCGCCACAACGCAACGGTCTGCGTGCACGACCGCGAGTTCCTACCCGAGTAGCTCACCCTGAGACTGGTGAGCGTGTTCGCCACTCCGCCGACCGAGCCGTACCAAGCGCTCGTGCTGTTCGAGCCCGTGTTCGAGTTGACCTCGAAGAACGCGTTGTCGTTGGCAGCTAGGTTGGCCGCCGACCCGCTGCGCAGCGTGCCCGTCTGGATCGTGGTCGACGATGGTGAAGCCGTCACCGTGGCGGCTGCCGCCGCAGTGGTGAACGACCACGTCTGGGCAACCGCCAGGGGGTTGCCGGCGCTGTCGCTGGCTGCGGTAGTAACTATCGCGGCGTGCGGCGTGCTGCCGGCCAGCGGGGCCGACGGCGTGAACGTCATCGTGGTGCCGCTCCACGAGAACGCGCCGGCCACCGGTGATCCTCCGGCGGTGAGGCTGAACGCCCCGTGCGTGGCCGACTGGTTCATCGCCTCGCTGAAGGTGACCGAGACCGCTCTGGTGGCCGCAACCCCGGTCGCACCGTTGGCCGGCGCGACGGAGGACACTGTCGGTGCGGTGGTGTCTGCGCCGAGGCCGGCGGAGATGTCGAGCACGAACGCACCGGAGCCGTTGAACGACTTGACCCTGACCGTGTACGCCCCGGTAACGGTTGGTGTGAACCCGATCTCGTCCTGGCGGCGATTGGTCTCTGCGGCTGCCACTTGCGTACCGCTCGGATTGAGGAGGTACACATCGAAGTCGGGGCTCGATGCGGTCCCCGCTGAGATGCCCGTATGAATCAGCGTTGCCGCGATCGGGAACGCGGTGCTCGTGACGTTCACGACGTAGTCGATCTGGGCTCCCGTTCCCGCGAGAGTGCCCGAACGCGACTCGTGCACCGGCACAGCGGGGGGCGTGGTGAGGGCTGCTCCAGCCGACGCCAAGGCCGCGTACGCGTCGAGGCGCCCTGCGCCGTAGTCGACCTCGGTGCCTGCGGGGCCCCAGTCGACAGCAGTGCCCATGATCTTGGCCTTCACGTCGGCTGGGCTCAGAGCGGCGTTGGCATCGCGCATGAGCAGGGCCACCCCGGCCACGAACGGCGTGGCCATGCTCGTGCCACTGAAGACGACGTAGCCGTTGGCCGTACCGTTGTCGGCGGAGGTGATGTTGACCCCGGGCGCCGAGATCTCCGGCTTGATCCAGGTGGTGGAGCTTCCTCGGCTGGAGAAGTACGCCTGCTTGAACCCATTGGCGCCGAGGTCCGCCATGGCGCCGACGGTGAGTGCGTCGCGAGCTGCGCCGGGTGACCCGACGGTGCAAGTACCGGGCCCGGCATTGCCGGCGGCAACAGCAACGACGATGCCCGCGGCAGCGGCGTTGTTCACCGCCACCGATGTGGCGTCGGTGCCGTTCGAGCACCCGCTCGTTCCCAGCGACAAGTTGATCACCTCGATGCCGTAGCTGCCGCCACTGCCCAGGTTGATCTGCATGGTGAACGACGCCGGCGTCACGCTCTGGATCTGCCCGGCTCCGCTCAGCGTGCCGATCAGCGCGCCGCTGCTGTTGAACACATCCACCGTCAGCCCGCTCTGGAAGTTGTTTCCCAGCACTCCCACCGGCT
>JANOKQ010000188.1:0-2349 GCA_031419375.1 Acidimicrobiaceae bacterium | reverse complement strand
GTCCAGGCTGCGCAGCAACACCTCGAGCGCCAGGGGGTTGCCGCCCGTTGCCAACCAACACTGCGACAAGACGGTGGCGTCGATTCGAAGCGCTGCGAAGAGCTCGGCGGTTGCGGTCTCGCTCACTCCCCGGACCGGCAGCCGTTGGATCTCCTCGAAATGATGCGGCGCGTCGCTTCGGGCGGCAATCAGGAGACCGACCCGGTCAAGGATCAGCCCTTTGAAGGCGGCCACGATGATCTCGGCCGAGGAGTGGTCGAGCCAGTGGCCGTCGTCGATGATGAGCACGATCGGCTGGTCCTCGGCTGCGGCCGCCAAGAGGTCGACGAGCCCGCCGCACAACTCCAACGGGTTGGCACTGCTCGACGGGTCGCCGACCACGAGCTGCATGGCGCCAGAGGTGCCGGGCGCGCTGCCCGACACGTGGGATCTGAGCGGTGCAACTACCGCACCAAGGCCGGCCAAGGCGAGCGTGGCGGCCGTCGCGATGGGCGTCACGACGATAGGCCGAGCGCCCATCCGAAGCGCCCGGGCCCGGGCGGCACGCAGGAGCGAGGTTTTGCCGATGTCGGCCTCGCCCTCGAGGAGCAGTGGTCGGCTGCAACTGGCAAGAACGTCCTGCAGCCACGCATCGAGGTACGCGAGTTCAATGTCGCGACCCACGAGCGGACGAGCTCCGCGCTGCTCGGCGTCGTTGGACTCGGTGCCGTCGTCGGACGAGTCGGCGAACGCGTGCGGCATTGCCGGATCATCCCACATCGACCGAGAACTGGGAATTTGCCTAGGAGACCTTGCGAGGGAAGCGGTCGTACGGTGAAACCACAGGGTCGCCGTCGGGGCGACCGTGTTGGACGAATCGAGGGGCCATGGCCGAAGGTGACGACATCCTCCTGGGCGATCTGGGCGATCTGGGCGCACGATCCAGCGCCACGGATACCGACGGTGACGGTGTCAGCGACACGCAGGAGCTACTGGATGGCACCGACGCCGGCGATGCGTCCGACTACCTACTGCGAAACCCGAAACTGACGCCTGATGATGATCCGCGTGCCGATCTGGATCTCGCCACCCTCGAACGCGAGGTCGGCTTCGACTCGACGACGCTCACTCCCGAGGGTATGAGCGTGGGCTCAGGTCTGAGCGGCCTCACGAACCTCGACGGCAGCGCCTTGCTGACGGGCTCGAACCAGCTGGCTGCCGCGCTCGGGGACGCGGGATTGACAGGCCCCGGAAGTGCTCTCGACGGTCGCCTCGGTGACAACTCGCTGCTCGGTGCACAGCGCGACCCGCTGGCTAGCGCGTCAGGGGACGCGGGATTGACGGGGCCCGGTAGCGGTCCGCCAACTGGTGCAGATCTCGGCCTCGGAGCACCCAACTGGGGTCTCGTAGGCAACGACGACGACTTTGATGATCCGTACGAATACCCACCTGCGCCGGACCCCGGCCACACGCCACCACCTGACGCCCCGCCGGACGCAGAGCGGGACCCAGTGGATCCCGATCCTGATCCCTATACGCCTCAGGTCCAGACCAACCCCGACGCCGACCTCGGCGGCGGTGGCGTGCCGGTGACGGTACCGGGGAGCGAAGTGTCCCAGCCGGTCAATCCCCGCGACGGCGGAACGCCCCAGATCGACCCGAGCGACCCCCCTCCGCGGGGCTCGGGTGGGCGTGACCCGATGATCATCAACCCGAACCCCGACGCCGACATGGGCAATGGTGGTATGCCGGTTGTGGTTCCCGGGAGCGAGGTGTCCAAGCCGGTCAATACCGGGTTCGACGGGCCACCGTCCGGCGGTCCTCCCCCGAGTGGTGGTGGTGGCGGCGACGACATCGGTCTGACCAGTGGTTCCAGCGCAGCCACTGCCTCAACGGCTGTTGGTGCCGGTGCGCCGGGGATCAGCAGCGCCGGATCGGGCGGGGGGAGCGGCATCCAGTCGGCAGCAATCGGTGGTGATGACATCTTGGGCATGACCGCGGCACCGGCGATCATCATTCCGGACGTTGATCGCGCTGCGGCACCGGCGATCATCATTCCGGACGTTGATCGCGCTGCGGCACCGGCGATCATCATTCCGGACGTTGGTCGCGCTGCTGCCGACGCTGGGGCGGCTGCAGTCGACACCTTCGCCGCCGAGTACCTCGAGGATGCATCGCTCGACCCATCGACACCAGATTCGATCGCGGCGGTACTCAATGCAGACCTGGCTGGCGACCTTGCGCCGATGGTCGATGATTTTTAGTTCGCCAGGCCGGCGGACCTCGATGCCGAGCCTCCAGACGAATTCGCCACCCCCGATCGCGACGGATCCTGCATCGGCGACGGCTGACGACGGAACGCAGCGTTTC
>JANOKQ010000187.1:0-1561 GCA_031419375.1 Acidimicrobiaceae bacterium | reverse complement strand
GACGAACAGCAGGGCGAAGATGTAGTACCGCACCTGGCTCTGCGACCAGCCGTCGCCCACCGGGTTGACGCCGCTCTCGTAGGCCATCACCTTCTGCGGTGTCGGTTTGTTGGGCCGCACAAGGGCGGAGATACCCAACAGCAATCCGGCCAGCACGAGTGCGATGGCCCCGAACCACACCACGGTGAGGTAGTCGCGAAGAAACTCAGACATCGCCGACGACGCTACCAGCACGCGTGAATCCGCTCACAAACCCTGCCCCCTCGCCCCCAGCACCGCCCCAGACGAACCCCCAGGCGAACCCCCCACGAACACCCCACGAACACCCCACGAACTTTGTCGCTCTCAACAGGCTCAGCCAGTCGCAACCGACAGCGATGACTGGCGAAGGTAGGCGGTGCGGAGTTCGGTGAGCAGGCCTGGACGCAACGGCGTGATCTCGTCGGTGCTGACCCGTTCGATCCAGCCTCCCCCAAGACGAACCTGACGATCGCGTTGGTCGTCGTACATGGAAGCGGCCCGGCCGCCATGCCACTCATGGTCATCGATCTCAACGTAGAAACCGACGGCGACGTCACCCAGATCAGGGTGGATGACCACGCCGTTCGGTAGACACAACGCGACTTGGGTCTCGAGGTGTACCCCCACCCCCTCGAGTAGATTGCGCAGTACCAGTTCGGGAGCCGAGTCGGCCGGTCGCCGCCATGATGGCCGGGATTCGAGCACTGCGGTGAACAGCGCCGATCCGGCTCGCCCGCGCCGACACATCGTGGTCGCCATATCGTAGAGGGTCGGCATGTCGAACTGGTGGCGCCGCAGGCCCTGCTCGATCGCGCTTTCCAACGTGTGGAACTTGACATGGCGGCTGATGTCGAACATCGTCCGGGCCGGACTCGTCACCCGGATGCCGTCGGCGCGTTCATACACGTGGCTGTCCGGTAGCGAACGTGTGCGGTGCAGCGTCGGGCCCGTTGCATACACCAAGCCACTGCTGGTGGTCGTCACATGCAAATCCAAATGCGTGCAGCTCCGAAATTCCCACAGTCGTGTCGCTCCGCCGCAGGTGATGGTCGCTGAGCCATCGGCGGCACAGGCTGCGGTGCAGGTCGACTGGAAGGTCTCGGACCACAGAGCGTGGCGATACACACCCTCATGAACCACGATGAGCTCACCGACGGCCAGCATCGCCTCGATCGCGGCCCGGGAGACGCCGAGCGAGAGCAGGCGGCGACGGCTGATGACACCGTGATGCGTACGCATCCAGGCAACAGCTGATGGATGAAACGTGGGCATGGTCGACCTCCGACAACGATGGGTTCGTCGAGGGAAGACAGCCCGAACATATCCGCCGACCGCAACGTTCCACCCAACCACAGCAATTTCCCGCATCCGGCCCGCGCCAGGTAAGCCGATGAGCCGATGAGCCGATGAGAGTCGGTCACGACCGGCTGAGCATGTCGAGACCGACAAAGTTCGCTGGGGCAGCCGGGGGGCAGCCGGAGCGGAGCGGGCCCGACTGATCTGAGTCGGTCACGACCGGCTGAGCATGTCGAGACCGACA
>JANOKQ010000186.1:0-8328 GCA_031419375.1 Acidimicrobiaceae bacterium | reverse complement strand
GCTAGAGGCGCAGTTGCGAGGCGGCAGTGTAGGGAACTCCACGACCGCCCGACAACGTTGTGGCCCGAAGGCCCAGGGTGACCGACGGGACTCGAACCCGCGACAGCCAGTACCACAAACTGGAGCTCTACCAACTGAGCTACGGCCACCATGAAGGGTCAACAGTTTGCCACACGGCCTGCGGAGTTCCACCGGGAAAACGATGCGTTGTCGAAGCGCCCCGTCACAACGAATATCGTTGTGTGTTAGGCTTGACGGAACGTGATCCGCAAGGGGAACCCATGAGTACGACGAAATCCATCCGCCACACCGATCTGGTCGAGCGGGCCCGGCGCATCACGGCGCGTGAGCTCCAGGTGTACATCGAGCGGACCAAGGCTTCCCAGCAGGCCAGCGTGCGGGCCCGCAAGGTGATGCCCCTCGGTGTGCCGTCCAGCTTCCAGGCCTACGACCCGCACCCCATCGTGGTCCGCCGCGCCCAGGACGCCTGGATGGAAGATGTCGACGGCAACCGCTACATCGACTACGACATGGGCTTCGGAGCCCTCTTCGCCGGCCACTGCCATCCGCTGGTGCGCGCCGCGATCGAGCGTCAACTCGACGACGGCACCCTGTTCGTCACGCCATGCGAGCTCAACGCCGAGGTCGCCGAACTCCTCGCGGCACGCTACGGCTTGCCGATGTGGCGTTTCACCAACTCCGGTACCGAAGCGACGATGGACGCGATTCGCGTCGCCCGCGGCATCACCGGGCGGGAGAAGATCGTCAAGGTCGAAGGCGGCTACCACGGCCACCACGACGAGGTGATGATCTCGATGAAGCCGCCGCTCAGCGAGGCCGGCCCGGCCGATTCGCCGAGAGCGATCCCTGGCACGGCGGGCATTACCCGGGCCGTGCTGGCCGACACCAAGATCGTCCCGTACAACAACATCGAGGCGCTCGAGCGGGTGCTCTCGGGTGGCGACATCGCCGCGTTCATCGTCGAACCGGTCATGGAAAACATCGGTATTTGCAAGCCCCACGATGGCTACCTCCAAGCCGTGCGCGAGGTCACCCGCAAGTACGGCACGATGCTGATCTTCGACGAGGTGAAGACGGGCATCACGGCCGGCTGGAGCGGGGCCACCGGAGCGCTCGGGGTACAGCCGGACCTCGTTGCGCTAGCGAAGAGCATCGGCGGTGGGCTGCCGGTGGGCGCGTTCGGCGGGAGTCAGGAGTGCATGGACCAGATCACCTCTGGCAAGGTGCTCCACCTGGGCACTTACAACGGCAACCCGCTATGCATGGCGGCGACGCGAGCGGTGCTCGCCGACGTGTGCACGAAGGAGACCACGCAGCGCGTGATCGACCTCAACACGCGCCTCGTCGAGGCGTGCCAGACCACCATTGATGCCGCCGACCTTCCGGCTCACACGGTGCAGTTCGGGGCGAAGGGCTGCGTCACCTGGGTCGAGTCGCCGGTACGCAACTACCGAGACTACAAGAACACCGACTTCGACCTCGCATTCGCGCAGTGGATGCACGGCATCAACCGCGGCGTGCTGTTGCCGCCGGGTCTCGACGAGCAGTGGCTGATCTCGGTGTTGCACAGCGACGCCGACGTGATGCACTACGGAGCGGTGTTCCAAGAATTCGTCGACGAGTTAATCGCCTGATCGATGTGGCCGTCAGCCTCGTCGGCCTCAGGCCGTACTCCGGAGGCGGAGCGAACTACGTGACGCAACGCTTTAGGCCCCTCGGCAGTGCCAGACTCACTCAGCTCCAGCTTCGCTCTTCTCGGTAGCGATACGTGCTCACTGGGGTGCTCCACCGTCGAGTGCGTCCCATCCGGGTCGAACCGACGAACAACGCCAACCCGGCACCGGCCAATACCAGAGCGGCACCGAGGATCAACGGGAACGCGTCGTCGGCAAGACGTGGCGGGATGCGCGCCCAGGCGCTGTCATCGAGCAAGGGTGGCACGAAGCGTGGCACCACATAGGCGAAGATCACCAACATCGCTGCGAGTACCCCGAGGCCGATCCCGAGGGTCCGGAACAGCGCTGCCTTTTCCGGGTGGGCCAGAAAGCACAATGCGAACAGCACGACGGCGGCGATTGCGGCAATTGGCACCAGCCAGCGCAACACGTCGTCGATGATCGCGAGAACGCCGATCCGCGGCACTGGCAAGGTCACCGCCGGCAATGCTGCGGCGCGCTCGTCACGGACCACTTCCACGAGCTGTGCCGGGGTGATTTGCACTGGATCGTCGTTTCGTCCGATCAGGTGCTCGTGGGCGTCTCGCATGACGGTGGCCAACAACATCGCCCCGGGCTTGGTGTCGGCCACGACGGCCACGTTCTGGCGAACGATCGCCGCGGCTGCCGGGTCGCCGGGGTACATCTGGGCCGCTGATGCGTCAGAGATCAGGCGCACGAACTCGCGTTGGATCACGCTGTCGCCGAGCACCACCTCGGCGGCGTTGGCGGTGGCATCCGGGGAAAATGCCGTGCGCTGCAGCATGAAGCCGCTGATCGCCAAGCTGGCGCAGGCAAAGGCGATACCGAACAACAGACCTGCAATGGAGCGACGCACCGGTCCATTGTGGCCGATCGCACGGCAAAGTCCCCAGGCAACGAGATCCGAGTGCCGTCAGTGGCGCTGCGTGGGGACCTAGCGTTGGCCTCGTGAGCATCGTCAGGCAGTCGTTCCCGCGAATGATGTCGCGCGCGATCCTGCTCCGCTGCCCGTGGTGCGCCAGCCGGAACACGTTCCTGGACGGTTGGTTCCGACGCCATCCACGGTGCCGCAACTGCGGGTTGCGGTGGCGTCGCGAAGAGGGCTTCGAGCTCGGCGCGGTCACGATGAACACCATCGTCACCTTCGGCACGCTGACGCTGTTCATGGCGGTCGGGTTTGTCGTCACCGCGCCGGATATCCCGGTGATGCCGTTCGTGCTCGGGCTGGCGGTCATTGCCGTGGTCGTTCCGGTGGCCATCTATCCGTTCACCTACACCATGTGGCTCGCCTTCGACCTGGCCGTGCACCCGCCCGAGGCAGACGAAATGACGATCGCCGCGGCAGCCGCCGAGCATGCCCGAAGCCCGGGCCGATGATTGTGAAGGAAATACTTGATCGAACGACTGTTCGTAACTACACTGCTGTTGTTCGTCGTCGGCGGTGCCAACGCAACGGTGCCACGGAAACCGTGTCACACCCCTTTCCTAAGGTGCGCACCGACAACAGCAAACAGATCGGGGCCGAGCGTTCGGCCCCCCGCAGCTACAACACGAGGCAGGGAACGGAGATCACGATGAGCAACGATCGCGACAAAGCACTGGACATGGCACTGGCCCAGATCGACAAGCAGTTCGGCAAGGGGTCCATCATGCGGATGGGCGAAAAGACCACGATGGGCATCGACATCGTCCAGACGGGCGCGTTGTCGCTCGATCTGGCGCTGGGCGTCGGTGGCTTGCCGAGGGGTCGGGTGGTCGAGATCTTCGGACCGGAATCCTCCGGTAAATCCACCTTGGCCATGCACGTCGTCGCCGAAGCGCAACGAAATGGCGGCATCTGCGCCTACATCGACGCCGAGCACGCGATGGACCCGATCTATGCGAGAGCAATCGGTGTCGATGTCGACCAGCTGTTGATCTCCCAGCCCGACACGGGCGAGCAGGCGCTCGAGATCACCGACATGCTGGTGCGCTCCGGGGCCATCGACGTCATCGTCATCGACTCGGTGGCGGCACTGACCCCACGGGCCGAGATCGAAGGCGAGATGGGCGATACCCACGTCGGTCTCCAGGCCAGGCTGATGAGCCAGGCGCTGCGTAAGCTCACCGCCAACCTCAACAAGACCAACACCGTCGCCATCTTCATCAACCAGCTGCGCGAAAAGATCGGCGTCATGTTCGGTTCCCCCGAAGTCACGCCGGGCGGTCGGGCGCTGAAGTTCTACTCCTCGGTGCGCCTCGACATCCGCCGGATCGAAAGCATCAAAGACGGCACGGAGATCACCGGTTCACGCACGCGGGTGAAGGTGGTCAAGAACAAGGTGGCACCGCCGTTCCGTCAGGCCGAGTTCGACATCATGTACGGCAAGGGCATCAGTCGTGAGGGCTCGCTGCTCGACATGGCCGTCGACATGACCATCATCAAGAAATCGGGTGCATGGTTCACCTACGACGGTGAACAGCTCGGCCAGGGGCGAGAGAACGCCAAGAACTACCTGGCAAACAACCCTGAGGTGATGATGGAGATCTCCGACCGGGTCCGCAAACAGGCGGGCCTCGGCGACGACGAGCTCACCGTCGTCACCGCTGCTGGCGACGCCGGTGACGCCGGTGACGCCGGTGACGCCGGTGACGACACGTTCTCCGACGCCGACGATCAGCCGATCAACATCAACCGGTAACCAGCCGCTAACCACGTCCGCATGAGCGTGCCGGCACATCTCAGTTTGGTCACCCTCGGGGTGGCCGATGTCCCGGTCGACGGCGTTCTACGAGGCGCTGGGCTGGCAACGGTCCAGCGCCTCGCAAACCGACGTGTCATTCATCAAGCTCGGCCACGTGGTGCTGTCGCTCTATGGCGCCGACGCGCTCGCCGCCGATGCGGGAGTGAGCCCCACCGGCAGTCCAGGGTTTCGAGGTGTCACGTTGACGTTAAACCTCGACTCTGGGGCCGAGGTCGACCGGGTGTTCGCCGAGTGGGTCGCTGCGGGAGCGACACCGGTCAAGCAACCAGTCGTAGCGTTCTGGGGCGGCTACTCCTCCTACGTCGCCGATCCCGACGGCCACCTGTGGGAGATCGCCTACAACCTGTACTCGCCCGAGTGGGCAGCGCCTCTCGTGCCTGATTGACGTTGGGCTGCGCCGGTAGCCTTCACGACCGTGACCCGCACCTATGTCGTGCGCACCTACGGGTGCCAGATGAACGAACACGACTCCGAGCGAATCGCTGGGTTGCTCGATGCCGACGGTCTCGTTGCGGTGTCCGACGAGACCGACGCTGACGTTGTCGTCGTCAACACGTGCTGCATCCGCGAGAACGCCGACAACAAGCTGTACGGCAACCTCGGCCACCTCAAGGCGTGGAAAGAACTCAAAGACGGCCGCCAGATCGTGGTGTCGGGATGCCTCGCCCAAAAGGATCGCGACATCGTGCAGCAGCGCGCACCGTGGACCGATGTGGTGCTCGGCACGCACAACGTGCACCGTGCCGGGGAACTGCTCGAACATGCTCGCGTGTACGGGCCGATCACCGAGATTCTCGAGGCGGCCGTGATCGACGACCATGCGCTGTTCCCGTCGGCGCTTCCCGCTCGGCGCGAGACCACCTACAACGCCTGGGTCACGATCCAGATCGGTTGCGACAACTCGTGCGCGTTCTGCATCGTGCCCAGCGTTCGCGGCGTCGAGATCAGCCGCCCGTTCGCCGAGATCATCGACGAGGTCACCGTGCTTGCCCGGCAAGGCGTCACCGAGGTCACCCTGTTGGGTCAGAACGTCAACAGCTACGGCCGCGATCTGCAACTCGATCTGCGTCGCGGGGGCGACGACCAAGCGAAGTTGCGGCCCCTGTTCGCCGACTTGCTCGGCGCGGTCGGCCGGGTCGAGGGCATCCGCCGGGTCCGTTTCACCAGTCCGCACCCGAAAGACATGCGCCCCGATACATTCGCCGCGATGGCAGAAACGGCGGCGGTGTGCGAGCACCTGCACTATCCTCTGCAGAGCGGTTCCGATCGCGTCCTGGCTGTGATGCATCGTGGCTACACCGCCGAGCGGTACCTCGACCGATTGGCAGCAGGGCGAGCTCGGGTTGCCGATCTTGCCGTCAGCACCGACATCATCGTCGGCTTCCCCGGCGAGACCGAAGCCGACTTCGTCGGTACTCTTGAAGTAGCCGCAGCTGCCGAGTACGACTACGCATACACGTTCGTGTTCTCGCCACGCGAGGGAACCGAGGCGGCAACGATGGTGCAGCAATTCGTTGCCCCCGAGGTGATCACGGAACGCTTTGAGCGGTTACGAATCGTGGTCGAGCGCTCAGCGCTGATGAAGCACCGTGACCGCATCGGCCGGGTCGAGGAGGTGCTCGTCGAGGGGTTGAGCCGCAAGGACCCGACGCAGCTCTCGGCGCGTACCCGCCAGAACAAGCTGGTCCACTTCATCCCCCCGCATCCGGTGCGTACCGGTGCCTACGCAATGGTCGAGATCGTCGCGGCAGCGCCACACCATCTGCTCGGCGAGTTCCGGTCGATGATCAGCGAACCGGCTCACAAGCGGCGCATCCCCGTGCTGGCCGGTTGAACGCTCCACTCGTCATCGTCGGTCCGACCGGGAGCGGCAAGAGTGACGTCGCCATGGCGTTTGCCCGCGCCACCCAACATCTGGCCGACACTGGGAACTCGGCCGCTCCGGTCGAAGGTGTTGCCGAGATCATTGCTGTCGATGCGATGCAGGTGTATTGGGCGATGGACATCGGAACGGCGAAGCCGACATGGCGAGACCAAGCCCACGTCGTCCACCACTGCCTCGACCTCGTTGCACCGGATCACGACTTCGCGCTCGCCGAGTATGCGACCTACGCGAACCGGGCGATCGCCGAGATCGACGATCGCGGTGGTCGCCCGGTTCTCGTTGCTGGCACCGGGCTGTACCTGCGCGCCGTCACCGACCCGATGGAGCTGCCCGGGATGTGGCCCGAGATACGCGAAGCGTTGGAGGCGCGCGCCGTGTCGGAACCGGTCGAAGACCTACACCGCCAACTCGCTGCGCTCGATCCGGAAGCGGCGGCGAAGATCGAGCCGGCGAATGCCCGTCGGGTCGTCAGGGCGCTCGAAGTGTGCCTCGGCAGTGGTCGGAGGTTCAGCTCGTTCGGTCCCGGCCTCGGTGTGTATCCACCGACACGCTTCGTGCAGATCGGGTTGCGCTGGGACCGAGCCGCGCTCGCAGACCGGATCGAGCGGCGGGTGCGACACATGCTTGATGCCGGCTTGCTTGCCGAGGTCGAGACGGTACTCACGACGTGGCCGGACCTCTCGCGCACGGCTCGCCAGGCGCTCGGCTACCGGGAGTTGCTCAGCTACCTCGACGGGGAGGTGTCGTTCGACGAAGCGGTTGCGCAAATCGTGCTGCGCACACGGCAGTTCGCGGTGCGTCAAGAGCGGTGGTTCCGCCGCGACCCGCGAATACAGTGGGTCGACATCCACGCCGATCCCGTCGCCGAAGTGCTGCCCGTCATTTCTGAACGACTGTCGGTTGCCTCGTCGTCATGGGTTCCAGGGCCGCGCCCATGAAGCTCGAGCTCACCAAGCACCACGGTCTCGGCAACGATTTCCTCGTGGTGTTCCAACCCGGTGTCGACGACCTCGCCGCGCTCGCCCGCCTGTTGTGTGACCGACGGCGCGGCATCGGGGCCGACGGTCTGCTCGTGGGTGAGCCGAGCGCCGGTCATGCCGCCGCGATGACACTGTTCAACGCCGACGGGAGCCGAGCGGAGATGAGCGGCAACGGGATCCGCTGTTTCGCCCAGGCGCTGGCAGCCCGGCGCGGCAATCTCGACGACCTGCTGATCTCCACCGACGCCGGTCCTCGGCTCGTCCGTCTCGCCGCGACTGCGTCAGCCGACACGATCGACGTGCGTGTCGACATGGGTGCCGTCGTTCCGATCGGGTCGCCGCAGGGATGGGACGAGATCGGCTGCAACCCCGATCGCCCCGTCGCCCACCTCAGCGTCGGCAACCCCCACACCGTGGTGGGCGTCGACGATGTCGATGTCGTCGACCTGGTGGCGCTCGGCGCGGCGGTTCCCGGCACGAACCTGGAGATCATCGAACCTGGCCGTGACACCGCATCGATCCGGATGCGCGTCCACGAGCGCGGTGCGGGAATCACCGAGGCCTGCGGCACCGGAGCGTGCGCGAGCGCGTGGGCAGCGCGATCGTGGGGTCTGGTTTCGGCGGCTGCCGGGGAAATCACCGTGCAGATGGATGGAGGGCGTGCCAAGGTTGTGCTCGACGAGCCCGAACCCGGTCATGCCACCTTGATCGGCCCCGCCGTGTTCGTTGCTCACGTGGTGGTCGACCTCTCCGACCCCAACCCGGCAGGTGCACCAACCGAATGACGAATCCATACAACCAAGCACTCGGCGAGACGCTGATCGAGCGCAGCAGACGAGAGCGAATCGTGCTCGTTGGGGTCACGCTGCCGGGGCACACCGACGGCGACACCGAAGCCGGACTCGACGAACTGGCGCTGCTGATCGACACCGCCGGTGCCGATGAGGCGGCGCGCCTGGTGCAGCGTCGCAGCGCTCCCGACCACACATGGTTCATCGGCA
>JANOKQ010000185.1:0-8867 GCA_031419375.1 Acidimicrobiaceae bacterium | reverse complement strand
CACGCAGGCAGCATGGTTTCGATACGGGTGGAAATCGACGTAACGTATGTTCATCGGGGATTCATCAGGTGCTCACGTCACATTCCACGGCGTACGGGGTTCCACCCCGTGTCATGGCGATGACATCAGGAGGTACGGCGGGAACACGTCGTGCGTGTCGGTCGATTTTCCGGGTCAACGCCCGATCGTGTTCGACATGGGGACAGGGTTGCGGTACTTCGGCGCAGACCAGCCCCACGATGGCTCGTTCCTCGGTGCGTGTTTGCTCACCCACCTCCACTGGGATCACACCCAGGGCCTGCCGTTCTTCACCCCAATGTTGCGCCCCGGTGCGGAGTTCGACGTGTACGCCCCGGCTCAAGAAGACGGCCGTTCCGTGTACGAGGTTTTCGTCACCACGATCCGGCCCCCTCTGTTCCCGATCAGCATCGACGACTTTCCTGGCACGTTCCGTTTCCACGACAAGGGCAACGAGGAGTTCAAGATCGACGACGTGCGGGTGGTGTCGCGTTTCGTTCCCCATGTGGGCAACACCCTCGGCTACCGGATCGAGTGGAACGGGTACAGCGTGGCGTACCTCAGCGACCACCAACAGCCGTACGACGGTTCCTTGGCGGCGAGCGACGGTGCGCTCGAGTTGGCCGACGGGGTCGACTTGTTGATCCACGACTCGCAGTACACCGACGACGAGTTCGCGCTCAAGAGCACCTGGGGGCACTGCACGGTCGACTATGCGGTGTGGTTCGCAGGTGAAGCCGGCGCGAAGCAGTTGGCGTTGTTTCATCACGACCCGACCCGTACCGACGACGCTGTCGACTCGATCATCAAACGCGCCTGTGCACAGGGGAGAGCGCGCGGCACCAAGGTGATCGGCGCGCGCGAGGGGCTCGTCGTCGACTTCGACTGACGTTCGTCGGGCGTCATGGATGTGATCGGGAGTGTCGCTGCCGTCGTGGTCGGTGCTGTCTTTGTCGTTGCCGGGGCAAGCAAGCTGAGCGCGACAGCGGTGTGGCACGTCGATGCACTGGCGCTGGGCGCCCCGCCGGTTGTAGCGGCGGTGCTGCCGTGGTGGGAGTTGAGCGTCGGCGCGCTGGCCATCGCTGGCGTTGCCAGGCCATGGCCGTCAGTTGCCGCAGCAGTCACCCTCATCGGGTTCAGCGCACTGCTGGTCAGGGTGCTCGGCCGTGGCGAGCACCCTGCGTGTGCGTGCTTCGGTGGATGGAGCGCGCGTCCACTCGGGTGGCATCACGTCGCCCGTAACGCGGTGCTGTTCGCGTTCGCGATCGTCAGCGTGGTGCTTGCGTGACCGCCAGCACGAACGTTGACACCAACGCCTCGTCGCGCCATCGGTCGTAGCGTCCGCTCGGGCCGCCGTGCCCGGCACCCATCTCGGTCTTCATCACCAACGGTCGGCTGTTCGTGCGCATCGCGCGCAGCTTGGCGCACCACTTTGCCGGTTCGTGGTAGCTCACCCGCGGGTCGTTCAATCCAGCGGTGATGTACACCGCCGGATACGCGCCGGACGCCGTGTTGTCATAGGGGGAGTAGCTCGCCATGTAGCTGGCCGCCGGTTCGCTTCGCGGGTCGCCCCACTCCTCCCACTCGGTGATCGTCAGCGGCAGCGTGGGGTCGCTCATGGTGTTGACCACATCGACGAAGGGCACCTCGGCCACCACGGCGTTGAACAGCTCCGGCCGCATCGTGATGCACGCACCCACGAGTAACCCGCCCGCGCTCGCCCCGCGGATGATCACCGCGTCGGCGCGCGCCCAGCCGGTTGCGGTGAGATGCTCGACGCAGGCGATGGTGTCGGTGAAGGTGTTGCGCTTGTTCATCAACTTGCCGTCGGTGTACCACCGCCGCCCCAGTTCGCCGCCGCCGCGGGGGTGCACCAGCGCCCACGTCCAGCCGCGATCGAGCAGTGAGATCCGCGCCGCGCTGAACCATGGTGCCATCGACGACTCGTAGCTGCCGTAGCCGTACACCACGCACGGTGCGGTGCCATCGGGCGTGGTGTCGCGGTGGCGCACGATGTCAACGGGCACCTGCACCCCGTCGGGTGCGGTGGCCCATTCGCGCGTCGCAACGTAGTGGGTCAGGTCGACGTTGGGGACGGGCGTCTGCTTCAGCAGCGTTCGCTCGCCCGTGCCGAGGTCGATCTCGTACACCGACGCTGGCGTGGTGAAGGACTGGTACATGTAGCGCAACGTGGCGGCGGTCCACTCGGGGTTGGCCTCGAGTTCGAGCTCATGGGGCTCGTTGCCCGAGTCGATCACCTCGACCGAGCCGTCGCGGCGGACGATCCGCAGCCGCTGCTGAGCGTTGGCCCACTCGTGCACCACGAGGTGATCGGCGAACGGCTCGACGCCGATGATCCGCTGGCCGGGCACGTGGGCGACCAGTTCGCTCCAGTCGCCCGGTGCGTCGAGCTGGGCGGTCATCACCCGGAAGTCCTCCGCCTCCAGGTTGGTGAGCACCACGAAGCGGTCGCCCCAATGGTCGATGCCGTACTCGTGATCTGGTTCGCGATCGCGTACCGAACGTGGCGCTGCGGTCGGCTGGCCTGCGGGGATCAGCCATGCCTGGGAGCTCGTCTTGCTGGACGACTCGACGACGATCCACTCGCCGCTACGGCTCAGGTCGACGCCGAGGTAGAAACGTTCGTCGGGTTCCTCGAGCACCAGCACGTCGTCGTCTTGGGGCGTGCTGATGGTGTGGCGCCACAGTTGGTACGGGCGCATCTGGTCGTCGGGCCTCATGTAGAAGAACTCGGTCCCGTCGGCCGACCAGGCGGCGCCGCCCCACGAACTGGTCTCGGTCAGTTCGTCGCTCGAGTCGGCCCCGGTGGCGAGGTCGCGGAAGCGGACCGTGTACATCTCGCTGCCGTTGATGTCGGCGCTCCAAGCTGCCATCGAGTGATCGGGAGTGATTTCGAACAGGCCGAGGGAGAAGAACTCACTGTTGGCTGCCTCGACATTTTCGTCGAGGAGCACGTGTTCGGTGGCGGCGTCGCGGGAGGTGCCGCGGCAGTGGACCGGGTAGCTCAGCCCCTCGTGCGTGCGCGCCGTGTACCACCACCGGTCCTTGCGGACGGGTACCGCCACGTCGGTCTCTTGGACCCTCGATTTGATCTCCTCGAAAAGCGTCTCGGTGAGATCTGCGTGCGGAGCAAACCACTCGTCGGCCTGCCGATTCTCGGCCTCCAGGTACGAGATGGTGTCGGGATCGTCACGGTCGCCGAGCCAGGCCCACGGGTCGTCGACATCGCCCGCTGGCCGGGGCCAGATGTGCGGCACCTGTTTGGCGATGGGTGGAGCGGCGTCGGGGGTCGGCACGGCGACGAGGCTAACTCGTGGGCGTACCGCAATCCGGTTGTGCACGGCAGTTCGGCCGCTATCGTCGGAGTAGATGCGGGTGTGGATCGACCAAGACCTCTGTACCGGCGACGGGCTGTGCATCGATCATGCTCCCGACGTCTTCGTGCAGCTCGAAGATGGCATCGCCTACGTCGCCGAGTTCGGTCGGCCGGGCAACGATCCGGGTGGTTCGGGCAGCCTGGCATGGGTGACGAGGCGCAACGAGCAGTCGGTGATCGACGCGGCGCTCGATTGTCCGGGCGAGTGCATCTTCATCGAACTCGAGCAGGTCACCGCGGCCTGATCGGCGAAGAACCCCCACCTGCGTAGGCGAACGTGGGTGGACGGCGGATCACGAATTGTTACTATGGCGGTAGTGGTAATTCTGCCGTCGTCTCGGCGGCGTCAGGACCCCTCGAAAACGCACTCGAACGGGAGCACCAGATGACCAGTTTCGATCTTGATCTCAGCAAGTACAGCCTCGGTTGGAGCGACGAGGTGGAGTACGCCTTCGCGCCCGCCAAGGGCCTCGACAAGGGTGTTGTCGACCAGATCTCGTGGTGGAAGGGCGAGCCCGCCTGGATGACCAAGCAGCGCCAGCGCAGCCTCAGCTTGTTCGAACGCAAGCCGATGGAGCCGTGGTTCGCGGTCAACATGCCCGACATCGATTTTCAGGACATCTACTACTACCTGAAGCCGGCCAATGAGCAGGTCGACGAATGGGACGACCTACCCGAGCAGATGAAGGCCACGTACGAAAAGCTCGGCATCCCCGAGGCCGAGCGCAAGTACCTCGCCGGGGTCACCGCACAGTACGACTCCGAAGTCGTGTTCCACCGCAACCGTGAAGATCTCGAGGCGCAGGGAATCCTGTTCTGCGACATGGACACCGCGCTGCGCGAGTACCCCGACCTGGTCCGCCAGTACTTCGGCTCGGTCATCCCCGCCGGCGACAACAAGTTCGCCGCGCTCAACACTGCGGTGTGGAGTGGCGGTTCGTTCATCTATGTCCCGCCCGGTGTCAACTGCGAGATGCCGCTGCAGGCGTACTTCCGGATCAACTCCGAAAACGCCGGGCAGTTCGAACGGACCCTGATCATCGCCGACGAGGGTTCGCAGGTGCACTACATCGAGGGCTGCTCGGCTCCGGTGTACACCAGGGATTCGCTGCACTCGGCCGTGGTCGAGATCATCGTCAAGCCCCACGCCAGGGTCACCTACACCACCATCCAGAACTGGTCGCCGAACGTGTACAACCTGGTCACCAAGCGGGCCCGGGTGGAAGAGTGCGGGCGGATGGAGTGGATCGACGGCAACATCGGCTCGAAGCTGACGATGAAGTACCCATCGGTCTACCTGATGGGCCCGAAGGCCAGCGGCGAAGTGCTGTCGGTCGCGTACGCGGGCCCCGGCCAGCACCAAGATGCTGGGGCCAAGATGGTTCACGCCGCGCCCGAGACCACGTCCAAGATCGTGTCGAAGAGCATCAGTAAAGACGGCGGGATCACCACCTATCGCGGGCTGGTACGCATCGACGAGGGCGCCTATGGGTGCAAGAGCCATGTGCAGTGCGACGCGCTGATCCTCGACGAGCACAGCGAGAGCCGCACCCTGCCGTACATGGAGGTTGGCGAGCGCGACGCGCAGGTCGGCCACGAAGCCACGGTCAGCAAGATCGCCGACGAACAGTTGTTCTACCTGATGAGCCGCGGTCTGTCGCAGGAACAGGCGATGGGCATGGTTGTCAACGGCTTCATCGAGCCGATCACCCGCACCCTGCCGATGGAGTACGCCGTCGAGTGGAGCCGCCTGATCGAACTGCAGATGGAAGGCAGCGTCGGCTAGCTCTCCGGGGAACTTTGTCGGTCTCGAAAGGTTGAGTGTGTCGGGAGCGACAAAGTTGGGGTGAGCCTTGGCGGTAGCTTCGATCACATGTCGATCGAGTTGATCACCACCGATGGAACCTTTGCCCTCGACGGGGGTGAGTGGGATGTCACCAACAACATCTGGCTCGTCGGCGACGAACGTCAGGTGCTGGTGATCGACGCCGCGCACGACGCCGACCGCATCGTCGAGGCGATCAACGGCCGGAGGGTGAAGGCGATCGTGCTCACCCACGGCCACAACGACCACATCAACGCCGCGGTGCCTCTTCGCGAGGTGGTCGACGCGCCGATCTGGTTGCACGATGCCGACCGGATGTTGTGGGACGTGGTGTGGCCCGGCGACACGCCCGACCGGGTGATCGAGCCCGGATCGGCGCTCACGGTCCCCGGCCACGAGCTAGGCGTGTTGCACACCCCCGGCCATTCGCCGGGATGTTGCAGCTTCCACGACGCCGCCAGTGGTGTGGTGTTCAGCGGCGACACGCTGTTCTGCGGTGGTCCCGGCGCAACAGGCCGCAGCTTCAGCGACGAGGCCACGATCCTTGCCTCGATCCGTGACGTGTTGCTGAAGCTGCCCGATCACACCGTGGTGCACACCGGTCACGGCGATTCCACCACGGTGGGAGCCGAACGCGCCGGCGTGTTCAACCGGGCCGCCGAGCTAGGTATCTGAGCGACCCGTATCTGAGCGACCCGTATCTGAGCGGCCGGGTTGTCACCTCTGCGAGCAGGCCCCAGCGATCTGGCGACTGCGTCGTTGTCGCGGTGAAGTGTTGGCAGACTGGGCCGATGCCCATGCGCCAGGAGTGCAAGAACTTCGAAAGCCGCACGTACCGCAACGGTGAGACGGTGCGCAAGTGCAATCTCGACCTCGCCCCCGAGGCTCCGTGGCGCTGCCCCGAGAACTGCCCGGCGTACGAGCGGCGGATGGATGCCGGGTGGACGTACGGCTCGGTTGTGCCGCCGTCGACACCTGACGACCCTCCGGGCCTTACCGATGGCTCTGCCGCGGCCGTACTCGACGCTGCCGAGGGTCACCTCAACTCGATCGGTGCGCAGGTGATGGCCGAGGTCGCTGCCGAACGGGCGGCGCGGGAGGCAACGTCGCGACCCGGTCGCAGCTTGCGTAAGTTGTTCCGCCGTCGCGGCAGGTGAGCGCCTCGCCCGGCGAATTTCTCCTATCCAGACAGTAGAATTTATGCCGTGCTTGCGTTCTCCCCCGATGCCATTCGCGCGTCCGCACCCCCCGATCTCGAAGCTCGCCTCGCCGCTGTGGAACGGGCCATGGCGCTGCCGATGCCGACCGCCGGCGAGGAGGTGTGGCGGTATAGCCGGATTGGCGATCTCCATCTCGACCAGTTCGTCGCCGGTCATGCGGCGACCACGGTTGAAGCCGACGCTGCCGGTCCGCACGTGTCAGTTGCAATTGGCAGCGAGATGGGCGACTCGTTCGTCACCGCCGACGCCGTCGACTTGTTTCACGAGCTGAACAACGCCTTCGCCGACACCGTGGTGATCAGCATCCGGGCGGGTCGCAGCGCCGACGGCCCCGTGGTCGTCACCCACCGCCTCGATGCAGCCGGCGTCGCCTGCTTCCCGCGGTTGATCATCGACGCAGCGCCCGATAGTGAGCTCACGGTGATTGAGCGATTCCTATCGCCCGACGGTGTGTACTCGCTGTGCGTACCGCGACTCGAGGTCAGCGCCGCTCAGGCGGCCCGGGTGCGCTACCTCGGCATCAACATGCTCGGGTCGTCCACGTGGCAGCTCGGGCACCAGCGTTCGCTCGGCGAGCGCGATTCCACCACGCTGCTGGCAACGATCGCCCTCGGTGGCGACTACGCCCGGGTCCGCACCGAGGCCCGCCTGAACGGTCAGGGTGGCACCACCCGTCAGATCGCCCTGTATTACGCCGACGGTGACCAGATGCACGACTTCCGAACCATGCAAGACCACGCCGCCCCCAAGACCAACAGCGACCTGTTGTTCAAGGGTGCGGTGCAGGACCGGGCGCGCAGCGTGTACACCGGTTTGATCAAGATTCGCAACGAAGCCAAGGGTTCCGTGGCGTTTCAGACTAACCGCAACCTCACCCTCAGCGAAGGGGCATGGGCCGAAAGCGTGCCCAACCTCGACATCGAGACCAACGACGTCAAGTGCAGCCATGCCAGCACGGTCGGCCCGATCGATGAGGAACAGCGCTTCTATCTCGAGAGTCGCGGTATCGAGCCCGACATCGCCGAGCGACTGGTGGTGCTCGGGTTCTTCGACGAGGTGCTCGACCAGATGCCCGTCGGCAACCTCGCCGCCGAGCTCCGCCAGCAGGTCAGCGTCAAGTTGCAGCGGAGAACCTCGTGAGCGCCGCCGGAACCCGAACCGTCGTCTGCCGCTTCGACGACCTCGCCCCGGGCACGGCGACCCGGTTCGTGGTTGGCCCGTGCCCGATTGCGGTGGTGCGCATCGGCGACGACGTGTACGCGATCGGCGACACGTGCAGCCACGCCAACATCTCGCTCAGCGAGGGCGAGGTGCTGGCCGATGACCTTGAGCTCGAGTGCTGGAAGCATGGCAGCTCGTTCAGCCTCGTCACGGGCGAGCCGCAGACGCTGCCGGCCACCAAGCCGGTGGCGGTGTACGTGGCGCGTGTCATCGACGGCGACGTCGTGATCGAGATCGAAGCCGAGATCGAAACCAGGGCGGCGTTATGAGTGTGCTGAAGATCGAGAACCTGTATGCCTCGGTGGCCGGCAAGACGATCCTGAATGGGATCAACCTCACCGTGTCGAGCGGCGAAGTTCATGCCGTCATGGGTCCGAACGGCGCCGGCAAGAGCACCCTCGCCGCGGTGGTGGTCGGCCGTCCCGGCTACGAGGTGCTCGAAGGCTCGGTCACTCTCGACGGGGTCGACCTGCTCGCGTTGCCGGCTTGGCAGCGAGCCCAGGCTGGGCTGCATCTGGTGATGCAGTACCCGAGTGAGGTGCCGGGTGTGTCGCTCGATCATGTGATGGAGGAGGCGTTACTCGCCCGGGGGCGGTCTATCGACGGGCTCGAACAGCTGTTGACAATCGAGGCGCAACGGATCGGGTTTTCGCCCGAGCTGTTGCATCGCTCGCTCAACGTCGACCTGTCCGGCGGCGAGAAGAAGCGCAACGAGACATTGCAGCTGGCCGTGTTACAGCCGCGGATCGCGATCCTCGACGAGCTCGATTCGGGTCTCGATATCGATGCACTGCGTGACTGCGCCGACCGGATCGAAGCGCTCACCAACGAAACCGGGCTGGGTGCGTTGGTCATCACGCATTACAACCGCCTGCTCGCGGCGCTTCCGCCCGACGTGATCCACGTACTGGTGAAGGGACGCATCGTTGCGTCCGGTGGGCCGGAACTGGCCGACGAGCTCGAGCGCACCGGTTATGCCGCGTACACAGCTGCCGACTCGCCCGAGCCGGCGTCGTCCAGCGCGCTGGACGACCTGTTCGCCCTCTGATAGCTCGCCCTGCCGGAGCGCTCGTGCGGTAGGTTCGGGGGTCATGCAACGTGGTGACGATGGGTCGGCCGATGGTCTTCACGCGAATGTGCGCCGCGTCGTCGACGCGGCCGCGGCCATGGGGCTGACGGTCGAGCC
>JANOKQ010000184.1:0-4044 GCA_031419375.1 Acidimicrobiaceae bacterium | reverse complement strand
TCCGCCGCCATCTCCGCGCGGGCGCGCTGTCGGCGGCCCAATCGGAGCGGGCCATCGAGGACCTGATTGATCTTCCGGTCTCCATCTACCCAACCGCGCATGTGTTGCGGCGCTCATGGGAACTCCGCGGCCACCTCACGCCGTACGCTTGCTACGTCGCGCTCGCCGAGGCGCTCGGCTGCCCACTGCTCACCGCCGATGTCCGACTGGCGAACGCCCCCGGCGCGCGGTGCGCCATCGAAGTGATCTGACCAGCCGGATCTGTCGACCCACCAATTTCAGGTGGCGGCGCCTGCTGTGGTGGCGGCCGGCACTTCGATCAGGCGGCCGGACGTCACGTCGTAGACGTAGCCGAAGATGGCGATGCTGCTCGGCACGAGCGGGTGGCAGCGGATTCGGACCACGTCGTCGACGACGCTCTGTTCCTGATTGGGGATCGTCAGCCAGTCGATGTACGCACCCTCGGCGGAACCGGGGCCGGTGCCCACGTCGTAGAATCCGTGATCGCCGAGCGCTGCGGTCTCGAGGCTGCTCGACAGCAGACCGCACATCACGTCGTCGCAAAAGAACTCCATCCCGCAGTTGGTGTGGTGGATGACGAACCATTCTTTAGTTCCGAGCAGCTTGTAGGAGATGACCAGCGACCGGATCGCGTCGTCACTCGCTCGCCCACCCGCGTTGCGGATCACATGGGCGTCGCCCTCGCTCAGCCCTGCGTACTTCGCTGGATCGAGGCGGGCGTCCATGCACGTGAGGATGGCGAACTGGCGCGCCGGCGGCAGGGCCAGCTGCGACTTGGCCCCGAACTCCGCTGCGTACTTCTCGTTCGCCGCCAGCACTTCGTCGCGTACAGACATCACGACCCCTTTCAGTTGCACGGCCCAGACGCCGTGAGCGAAACATACCCCTCGACCGGGGCGGACAACGGCCTCGTATCACGGACACCTCGTGCCCGCGCAACGGCGTCGGCGGTCATCACCCGGAAGCTAGCGGTACGCTGCGCGGCTGTGGACATCGCCCATCTGCAAGACGTGATCGAGCGGACCTTCGGTGAACGAGACCGTGCCCGCGGGGTGCCCTCGAGCGTGGCGTGGCTGGCCGAGGAAGTCGGCGAGCTCGCTCAGGCGATCCGCAAGGGCACGCCGGATCAGCAGCGCCACGAGTTCGCCGACGTGCTCGCCTGGGTGGCGTCACTTGCCAACCAGATGCACATCGACCTCGCCGAAGCCCTCGATCGCTACGCGAACGGCTGCCCGCGGTGCGCCTCCATCCCCTGCGCGTGCCCGTCGGTTTGAGCTGACCGGGGCGACAACACCGCAACGCCCAGCACGTAGCGGCTAGCGCAAGAACAGCTCGGCGATCTGCACGGCGTTGAGTGCGGCACCCTTGCGGAGGTTGTCGTTGCTGACGAACAGCACCAGACCGCGGCCATCGGCGAGGCCGGACTGACCATCGAGGGAGATGTCCTGGCGGATCCGGCCGACGAAGCTGGGGTCCTGACCGGCCGCCTCGAGCGGGGTCGGTATGTCGCTCAGCACCACACCCGGTGCCGCCGCGAGTAACTCGGTCGCCCTGGCAACCGAGATCGGACGCTCGAACTCGGCATTGATGCTCAGCGAATGCCCGGTGAACACCGGCACGCGCACACATGTGCCGCTGACGCGCAAGTTGGGGATGCCGAGGATCTTGCGCGATTCGCCGCGCAGCTTCTGCTCCTCATCGGTCTCGAACGATCCATCGTCGACGTAGCTTCCCGCGTACGGCAACACGTTGAACGCGATCGGCTTGACGAACTTCGACGGGGTTGGGAACGTGACGGCGTCGCCCGCGTGGGTGAGTTCGCGGGCGCGATTGGCCACCTCACGGGCTTGCTTGTCGAGTTCGTCCACCCCGGCCAGCCCGCCACCGCTCACAGCCTGATACGTGCTCGCCACCAAACGCACCAGCCCGGCGTCGTCGTGGAGCGGCTTGAGCACCGGCATCGCCGCCATCGTGGTGCAGTTCGGGTTGGCGATGATCCCCTTGCGGGCGTTGACGATCTCGGCACCGTTGACCTCGCTGACGACCAGCGGCACGTCGGGGTCCATCCGCCACGCCGACGAGTTGTCGATCACGGTCACGCCTGCCGCAGCGAACACCGGGGCGAGCGCCCTCGACGACGTTGCCCCGGACGAGAACAGGGCGAGGTCGAGACCCGACGGGTCGGCGGTGGAGGCATCCTCGACGATGACGTCGACGCCATTGAAGTGCAGCGTGGTGCCCGCCGATCGGGAAGACGCAAAGAAGCGAATCTCGGCGAGGGGGAAGTTCCGCTCGCTCAAGATCTGGCGCATCACCGTGCCAACCTGACCGGTGGCACCCACCACGCCAACCCGCAATCCCGACCCGCCGCTCGCGTTCCCTGTACCGATTTTCATGGCCGTCAGGTTAACGCTGGCACCGTCACTGCGAGCTGGCAATCTCAGCCCTCAGGCAACAGTCCCGACCAGCCACCAATGGCTGGCGTTCACACCGTCGAAGGTCGATTCCGCTGCCGTGGCTGAGCCGAACGCGGCACGTTTGGGCGAGCGGACCACATTGGCCTCGCTGATCGTCGAACCGAGTGCGTGCAACACCTCGTCGGGAGCGAGCCGATTGGCCTGCCAACCGAAGCGGGCGGTGAACCTCCACCGGGCCAGTAACGGGCCGATCCCCGGAACCCGCCAGAGCCCGCGGATTACTTTGCCGGCGGGCCACAACAACATGTCGGCCCCTGTCCACGTACGGAAATTGAGCACCACGTGCCCGCCGGGCCTGGTGACGCGTGCCGCCTCGGCGGCCAAGGCGAGCGCGTCACCACGATGGCAGTGCTGCAGCGTGATGTAGCTGAAGGTGAGGTCGGCTGCGTGATCGTCGATCGAGAGCGTGCGCCCATCGCCGACGACGCTCGTCTGCATCCGTTCCGGCTCGCCGAACTGGGCGACGGTCTCGCGGCAACGTTCGAGAAACGCCACGTCGAGGTCGCAGGCGATCACGGTGTCGAACATGGTGGTGAAGCTGGCAGTCATCCGCCCGATGCCGGCACCGATCTCGACCATTGTCTGCTGGCGCAGCTGCGGGCCAGCGAGACCGAACGCAGTGAGGTAGGCAAGCGTCTCCTGGTTTCCGGTCTCGACGAACGATGCCAGATCGAGCGCCGCACCACGCTGGTTGTTGAACACCCAGCCGGTCTCGCGCACCACATGGTCAGCGGACGGCTGCTGTTCCGAGGCCGTGCCCGCTGCGGTCCAGGGGACGTGTTGCTTGCGGCGGCTCATGGTGGGGGCCAGTGTGCCACGGCCTACTTGCGCTCGGGCAGCGGGGCCGAATACGCCTCGCCCGAATCGAGCCCGAAGGCGGTGTGCAACGCCCGCGCTGCCCGTTCCAGATCCGCAGCAGCGGTGACGACGCTGATGCGAATGGTGGAGGTGGAGATCATCGCAATGTTCACGCCTTCGTCGGCCAGGGTGCGGAACATCTTGGCGGCGATCCCTGGGCTGGTCTTCATCCCGGCGCCAACCAGGCTGATCTTGCCGATCTCGGCATCGTGGTCGACACCCTTGGCGCCGATCTCGGCGGCAACCCTGCTGACGATCGACTCCGCGGTCCCCATGTCGGCTTTCGGCATCGTGAAGCTGATGTCGGTGAAACCATCGCGGCTGGTGTTCTGCACGATCATGTCGACGTTCACGTTGGCCGCGGCGAGTGGCTCGAACAGCGCCGCGGAGATGCCGGGACGGTCGGGGACACCGACGATGGTCACCTTCGACTCGCTGGTGTCGGTGACGACGCTGGAGATGATCGGATCTTCCACGCTTGGCTCCTGACCGGTGACCCACGTGCCCGGCTCCCAGGTGAAGCTGGAGCGCACGTGAAGGGGGACGTTGTGATTGCGGGCGAACTCGACGCTGCGTAGCGCCAACACCTTGCTGCCTGCGCCCGCCATCTCGAGCATCTCGTCGAAGTTGACGTGGGCCAGCTTGCGGGCCAGCGGCACGATGCGCGGATCGGCCGAGAACACCCCGG
>JANOKQ010000183.1:0-2650 GCA_031419375.1 Acidimicrobiaceae bacterium | reverse complement strand
GACCACGACGTAGCGCGCGCCGATCGCCTCGAGCGCTTCGACCACCGATCGAAACGCGATTGCCAGGTCGATCATGGGGCAACGAGCGGTTCGTGCGGCCATGCCGCGAGAACGAGTGCGTCGCCGTAACGCAGGCGCACGGCGGCGAGGAACACCTGGTGCTCGTCGTAGTCGGGATGGCGACGGCGAATCCCATCATCTTCCATGCGCGACATCGCCTCGTTCAGCAACTCCCATTCCTCAAGCCGTTCAGCGACGGAGCGACGGGCAATCGCATTCATCTGGCGCCGCCACACCTCGGGCGACGTGTCCTCGGGAATCACCGGCGGATTACGCGCGTACATCAATTGGGAGCGTAGTCAGCGATTCAGGAACCCCGATGACACGATGTCATGGCGCGAGGGCGGCGCGCAGGAATGCAAGCAGTTCGTTGCGTAGCTGACGCAGGCCAGCGGCGGTGGGTTCCCAGCCGTTCACGCGCAGGGCCTCGGGTTCGGTGGCGATCCCGGTGACGGTGGCGTAGCAGAGCGCGGCGATCAGACCCGGATCGGCGCGACGCAGGCGGCCGACATCCATCTCGGCGCGAAGATACACGTGCGCCCGTTCGACAAGGGGGGCCAGCGTCTCGGTGAGGTGCTCGGCCACCGTCGGGGGGAGGCGGCTCACCTCGCGGATCAGCCCGAGCAAGGCCGGCCGTCGCACCGCCGGGCGGAACACGGCGCGCACGACCGCATCGAGCCGTTCGAGCGGATCGTCGGGGGCCGAGCGCACCGCTGCGTCCACCACCAGCGCTAGCTCGGCTGCGGCATTGGCCAGCACCGCTTCGAGCAACTCGTCTTTGCTGGGGAACCAGTACAGCAACGTCTGCTTGGCGACACCGACGTCGGTGGCGATGTGATCGAGCGACACCGCGTCCACTCCGCGCAGGCCGAACAGGTCGGTCGCCGAGGCGAGGATCCTGGCCGGGGTGGAGTTTCGCATTGTTGTCTACCATATGGTAGACAAGGGTCCGATGAAAGCCCATCGACGATGATTAGCGAGCAGCTCGCCGGGAAACGGATTGCCATCACCGGCAGCACCGGCTTCGTCGGCACCGCGCTCGTCGAGCGGCTGTTGCGCAGCGCACCCGGCTGTGAGTTGGTGCTGCTGGTGCGTCCGAGCAAGCGCCACGACCCAGCCGAACGGGTGCGCCGCGAGATCTTCAAGAACAATGCGTTCGACCGGTTGAAGGCCGAGCTGAACGACACGGCCGAACCGTTCGCGGCGATGGTCGCCCGGCGGGTACACGCCATCGGCGGCGACGTGAGCACCGACGGGCTCGGCCTCAACGATGCCGATCGGGCCACGTTCGCAGGGTGCGACATCGTCATCCACTCTGCCGCTGCGGTGGCGTTCGACTCACCGCTCGACTCGGCGGTCGAGATCAACCTGCTCGGACCGGCCCGCATTGCCGACACGCTGAACGCGCTCGGGATCACGCCGCACCTCGTATCGGTGAGCACCTGTTACGTGGCCGGCAACCGGCGCGGTAACGCCCCCGAGGAACTGGTCAGCGACGGCCCGTTCGACCTCGGGCTCAGTTGGCGCAAGGAGGTCGCCGCTGCCCGCCGGTTGCGTAGCGACCTCGAAGCCGCCAGCCGCGAGCCGAAGCGCCTGGTCGATTTCCGAAGCGAGGCCCGCAAGGAGCTCGGCGCCGCGGGCGCACCGGCACTGGCCAGCAAGACCGAGCAGATCCGCGAGCGCTGGGTGAGCGATCAGCTCGTCGAGGCCGGGCGGGCCCGGGCGGCGAGCATCGGCTGGCCCGACGCGTACGCGTACACCAAGGCCCTCGGCGAGCAGGCGCTGACCGAGGTGAAGGGTGCCGTACCGGTCTCGATCGTGCGGCCCTCGATCATCGAGTCTGCGCTGGCCGAGCCGTTCCCCGGTTGGATACGAGGCTTCCGCATGGCCGAGCCGGTGATCCTCAGCTATGCCCGCGGGCTGCTCAAGGAGTTCCCCGGAGTGCCGGAGGGAACCGTCGACGTCATCCCCGTCGACCTCGTCGTCGCCGCGATCATCGCCGTCGCTGCGATCGGTCCAAACGCCGCCCCGCCGATCACCCAGGTGGCCAGCGGCGGGATCAACCCGCTGCGATATCAACTCCTCGTCGACAACATCCGCGCCTGGTTCAGCGCCCATCCGCTGTACGACGCTGAGGGGCAACCGATCGATGTACCGGAGTGGGTGTTCCCCGCCCGCGGCCGGGTGCAGAAGCAGCTGAAGCGGGCCAAGTTCGTCGTCGATACCAGCGAGCGGCTGTTGCAGGCGCTGCCGTTGCGTGGCAGGCAGGCGGCGTGGGCGGTCAAGTTGGAGGACCGCAAGCACGACATCGACCGGGCCTCCGAGTACGTGCAGCTGTACGGCCTGTACACCGAGTGCGAGGCGATCTATCAGGTCGACAACCTGTTGCGCACCTGGGATTCGCTGCCCGTCGGCGACCAAGCTGCGTTCAACTTCGACCCCCGTTCGATCGACTGGGTGCGCTACATCACCACCATCCACCTGCCCTCGATCGTGCAGCACTCGCGCGCCAAGATCACGCCGGGCAAGCACCGCAACGACCGCCCCGAGCGGATGCGCCGCGCCGTGCTCTCGCCCGACCGCCATGTGG
>JANOKQ010000182.1:0-7644 GCA_031419375.1 Acidimicrobiaceae bacterium | reverse complement strand
GGTCATCCGCTCGTGCATTGCGTCGAAGTCATCCACACGGAGGAAGAAGCCGACTTGCCCGCCGACTTGCCCGCCGACCTGGTTCCCGACTGCGTTCACCTGCCGTGCCCCGTCGGCGCGGGCGAGCGAAATTCCGGTTTCGCTGCCCGGCGGGCGAACGACGACCCGTCGCTTCGGCTCCCCATCGGCGGTCAGCGCAGCCGAGTCGTCGACAAGCTCGAAGCCGAGGACGTCCACAAAGAACCCGATTGCCGAGTCGTAGTCCTCAACGACGAGTACAACACTGTCGATCCGCATCATCGAAGCGTGCGTCGCTCATCGATTGTGGCCGCGGGGCCGGGCTCACGTGTTGAGGGCGAGGCCGGGGCGGTGCCAGGTGCAGCGGACCAGACGGCCGGTCATCGAGCAGGTGAGGTATGCCGTGGTCAGGTCGGCACCTCCGAAGCAGATGTTGGTCACCATGTCGTCGGCCAGCCCCGGCGGTAGCCGCCAGTGGATGATCCCGTCGGGGTCGCCATCGGCGGGCACCTCGAGGATGCCCCCGTTGACGAGCATGCCGACGCACACCGCGCCGGATGAGTCGACCGCCAGTGAATCGAGCTCGGTCGATCCGGGCAGCCCGACCAGCAGCGCGAACGGATCGACAGCGCCGTACTTGACGACGGCGCGGTGGTCGTGGCCGTGAGAGGCCAGCAACACTCCGGGCTCGACCACACGCCGCCGCAGCACCGAGCGCGTTGATGTCTGCGCCCAGTACAGCACCGTGCCGTCGGGGGAGAGCCCGATCCCGTTCGGGTTGGCCAGGTTGCGCAGTACCCGGACGACGGACGAACCGTCGGCCGCGGCGTAGTGGATCGTGTGCCCACGCAGGTCGGTGAACCAGAAGTGGGCGGCGGCGTCGAACACGAGGTCGTTCGGTGTGATGAACCGTTCGCCATCGCATTCGGTGTACAGGTACGAGCACGCACCCGTGGCCAGGTCGACGCGCTGGATACCCGCTGTTGTACGCAGGTCGCGGGCGCCCATGCCACCGTTGTTGCACACGTACACCGCACCGTCTGGCCCGACCGCAGCGCCGTTCGGGCCGCCGCCCAGATCGGCGACAACGGACGTCGAGCCGTCGCCTGCGACCCGGGTCAGCAGCCCCGACGTGACGTCGCATACCAGCACGGAGCCGTCTGTCAGCGCGACCGGGCCCTCCGGGAAGGCGAACCCGTCGGCAACGACTTCGACGTCGGCGAACTCGCGAACCTGCATCGCGCTCACATCAGCGGCGGCGGCGTTGGGCGTCGAGCTCGCAGTGCCTGGCGAACATCTCTGCGGCCTGGCGTTCGAGCTCGACGGGAACCTTCGGGAACAGCGGCAAGCCGAGGTCGCGGGATGGCAGCGCCACGGTCGCTGTGCCATACGCGGTTTCGGCGTCGCGCTGGTTGATCATGTGCAACTCCAGATCGACGAGCTTGTGGCCGTCCTCTTCACGCTTGCCGACCACCTTGCCCGACAGGAACTGCACGTCGCCCATGTAGTTGAACTTGCGGATCGAATCCTCCTGCTTGACGATGCAGGCGTCGTCGCCGGCCCAGTCGGCCACGTGGTGGTAGAACCAGCACTGGCGCTGCACGCCGTAGTCGTAGGCCATCGGGTTGCCGATCGCCTTGGCCCACTCCGAATCCCAGTGCAGCCGCTGGGCCACGTCGTGCACGCCCTGCGCGTTCTTCACATAGAACGGGGCGATCCGCTTGCGATTCTTGTAGCCGACCCGCGACGCGCGCAGGCCGTAGGGCACGAATCCGTAGCCGCCGGCATGGAAGGCGATCATCTCGGTGATCGTGGTGGGGCCCTTCACCATCGGGGGCAGCTCGTCGCCGACGTTGACGTCCTCCCAGTACCGCTTCGTCGCGCCGAGCGGCCCCTCCTGCGCGTACACCGCATCGATGCGTTCGTAGTCGGCGTCGGTGTAGTGCGCCGCCTCGATCTCGGCGTACTTGCCCTTCTCGCGCGACTTGCTGCGCTCGGTCAGCACGCGCAAGATGCGGTAGACGCCGATCACCTCGCCGAACTGGTTGATGGCAATGTCGCGGCTCACCTGGATGAGCGACCGGCCGGCGAACTCGCTCTTCTTCACCTCGAGGCTCTCCTCGCCACGGAAGCTGAAGATGCGGTCGCCGGGCCGCAGCGGGCGGAACCAATCCCACGTGCCGCCGGAGACGAACACGTGCACCCCACGGAACATGCCCTTGGTCTGCTTCTTGAGCTCGTCGGAGATCGGATCGCCGAGCATCGGCGTCTTGATGTGGCCCACCTGGGTGCCATGGCCGATCTGTGTGCCCCACCTGGTTCTCGGGCCGTACTCCTCGTCGGTGTGCAACGGGTTGTCGTCGCCGGCACCGAGCGCCCAGTTACGGATCGCATCCGGCGTGGCCACCGAGTTCAGCTCGCGCTGCTTGCTCGCGGTGTCGATGCCGAGCATCAGCTTCGCTCGCTCGATGTCTTCATCGGTCAGGCGATGGTCGATCGCCTTCTGGAACTCCTTTTCGAGTTCGGCGTCAACCTGGAAGGCCTTGTGCGTCGTTTCGCTCATTGTTGCTCCTGAGTCGGTGCGGCGAGGTACTCGTCGCGGATCTTGCGTTTGTACAACTTGCCGGCCTCGGTGCGGGGCAGTTCATGCCGGAACTCCCACCGTCGTGGCCGTTTGTAGCTGGCCAACCGGTCGCGGCAGAACGTGATCAGCTCGTCGCGAAGTTCGTCGCCGGGCACCACGCCATCGGCTGCCTGGATGATGGCGACGATGCTCTCGCCCCAGTCGGGATCGGGGATCCCGATCACCGCTGCGTCGTGCACGGACGGGTGCTCCATCAGCGTCGCCTCGATCTCGGCCGGGTACACGTTGGTGCCGCCGGTGATGATCATGTCCTTGGCCCGGTCGGTGATGAACAGGTATCCGTCGGCGTCGAGATGGCCCACGTCGCCAAGGCTGAAACGCTTGCCCTTGAACGCCGCCTGCGTCTGGTCGGCATCGTCGTGGTACGAGAACCCGACGCCGTTGTCCATGTAGATGTTGCCGACCTCGCCACGGGGAAGCTCGTTGCCGTCGTCGTCGAGGACGACCAGGTTGACGCCGCGCACGGCCCTGCCGACGGTGCCGGGCTTTTCCAGCCAGCGATGCGGTTTGGCGATGGTTGCCGCACCTTCCATGCCACCGTAGGTCTCCCAGATGACCGGCCCCCACCAGGCCATCATCTGTTCCTTCACGACCCTCGGGCAGGGCGCCGCCGAGTGCACGATCGCGTGCAGGCTGGACACGTCGTACTTGGCGCGCACCTCGTCGGGGAGGCGGAGCAGCCGGTGGAACTGAGTGGGCACCATGTAGCCGGTGCGTACACGGTGATGCTCGATGAGGCGCAAGGTTTCTTCGGGCTCGAACCTGTCCATGATCACCAGGCCGTGGCCCACGTGGAGCCCGCCCATGTAGAAGCTGTGCGAGCCGCCGTGGAACATGCCCGTCGACACCAGCATCGGTCCGTCGAAGGGCTGGAAGTCGAACGCCCTGCCGAACAGCGCGCCGTCATTGGCGATCTGGTCGACGTTGCCCATCGGGATCGGTCGGCGGATGCCTTTCGGCTTGCCGGTGGTTCCAGAGGTGTAGACGAACAGCCCGCCAGGCGTGCGGTCGTCGGGCACGGTTCGGGGATGCGCGGCGCGCGACTCGGCCAGCGACGGGAGGCCATCGATCGAACCGACGACCACGATGCACAGGCCGGGCACGGCTGTGTCGAGGCCCGCGATCAGATCGGCGAAGCGTTCGTGGACCACCAGCACCTTGGCCCGTGAATGCTCCATGATCGAGGCGAGCTCGTTGGCGATGAGGTGGGGGTTGAGCGGGATGAAGTGCATGCCCGCCTCGTGGCACGCGAGCGACGTCTCGATCAGGATGTTGCCGTTGTCGACGAGCGCGCCAACGGCATCGCCCGCAGCTGCCCCGAGCGAGCGAAACAGGTGCACGAGCTGATGCGCATCGCCCGCCAGCTCAGAGTAGGTCCGTGGCCCGTCGGGGCTGGCAATGATGGCCGACAGATCCGGCTGATCCTCGGCGATCCACCAGACGCCTAGTCGCTGATCCCACGTGTCACTCATCAACTAAATACTAACCTATTTCATCGATGAGGGCGAGCTGAGGTTGTCGGTTCCCGAGCCGTCACCTACTTTGAAGCGATGACTCGCACCGCTGACGAGCTCGCGATCGACGAGCATCCGCGCTGGACCGACTTCGCCGACGGCAGGCGCGCCAGGGTGCCCTCGTCGTGATTGGACTCGACGAGTTCCGCAGCGAAGTACGGCAGTGGATGGCGTCGCACTTCGAGCTGCGTGATCCCGAACTCGACGACGATCGCCACGACATCATCTTGCGCACGCCAGATGGTCACGACGCGATGGTCGCCCGGGCACGCGGCCTGCAGAAAGCGTTGTATTCCGCAGGTTTCGCAGGCGTGCACCTCGGCGAGGAGTACGGCGGGCGAGGGCTCACCCGGGCCCACGCAGCCATCGTCGACGAGGAACTGATCCGCTTCGACACCCCCACTCTGCGGCCGCTGGCGATCGGCATGCACCTGGCCATGTCGACGCTGCTCGCCGCCGGATCTGAGGAACAGCAGCACCGCTACCTCCCTCCACTGATCCGCGGCGACGAGCAGTGGTGCCAGATGTTCTCCGAACCCGACGCCGGATCCGACCTGGTGTCGCTGCGAACCCGAGCGGTCCTCGACGGCGACACCTGGGTGATCGATGGACAGAAGGTGTGGTCGTCGTATGCGTCCGACGCCGACTTCGGGATGCTGCTGGCCCGTACCGACCCCGGTGCCGCGCGGCCCCATGCGGGGATCACGATGTTCGTGTGCCCGATGCGCGCCGTCGGTGTGACCGTGCGGCCGCTGGTGGACATTGCCGGCGGGCACCACTTCAACGAGGTGTTCCTCGACCACGTTCAGATCGGTTCCGAGATGGTCCTCGGAGATGTGAACAACGGCTGGCGGGTGTCGTCGGGAACGCTGAGCGGTGAGCGGTCCGGGTACATGGGCGGGGCCGGTGGCGGGCGGCGTCGCCGCCAACTCGTCGACACGGCGCGGGCTGCTGGCACCCTCGAGAACCCGGTGGTGCGGCAGCGAATTGCGGCAGTGGTGACCGGCGAACGCATCCTCGAATGGGTACGCGACCGCTTCGTCGGCGGTGTGCTGTGCGACGGCAATCCTGCCGCGGGGTCGATGATGAAGCTTGCCGCCGGCACATTGGAACAGCAGTGCGCCGAGGCCATCTTCGACATCGCCGGCCCATCGGCCCAGGCCTGGCCAGCGGCTGATGCCGATGGCGACACCCCGAGCCACTTCCTCAACGCGACGCGCCAAGCCACCATCGCCGGCGGAACCCACCAGATCCAACGCAACCTCCTCGGCGAGCGACTCCTCGGCCTCCCCCGCAACCCATAGTTTCCGCCCGCCCGCCGCCGCCGCCGTCCGCCGCCTGGACCGGCTCCACCAGGATCGCCCCGCCACCAGCGGCTGCGCCCGTCGTCGTGTCCCGAGTCCCGGCGTGTTGTCCGAGTCCACGCGTGTTGTCCGAGTGTACGCGTGTCATCCGAGTGTACGGAGGGGTACCCGAGTGCCGAGCGCGCACCCGGGTGGGCGCTCCTCACTCGGTTGACGGGCGGGGAATCAGTTGACGCGGGGGGACTCGGATGACACGCCGGGGACTCGGATGACACGCGGGGACTCGGATGGGTAGGTGACGAGCCGCCCGGGTTCGCGGTTGGCTACAGGCCGGCCGACACCGTGACGAGGCTGGCGGGGTTGTGGCCGCCGATGGTGAACGACATCTGCGCCTCCCAGTGGGCCGCCGCAGCGTCGGCATCGCCTGCCTCGATCAGCACGATCAGTTTGCGATACGAGCGCACGGCGCGGCGCATCGCTCGCTGATCGGTGTTCGCAATCCCCTGGCTGTAGTAGGCCTGCACCATCTCGTGGAGCAGTTTCGAGATAATGGACATGGTGTTGTTGCCCGACCGTTCCATCAAGGTCTCGTGCACCGCTGCAGCGCGGCTGCCGAAGTCGTCTGCATCGTCGCGCTCGGCGGCCGCAGCAGCATCGTCGACGGCGACAACGAGCGCGGCGATGTCGTCGGCGCTGTGGGTGATGGCGAGTTGCCTGGCGATCTGCGGTTCGATCAACCGGCGTGCCGCATCGAGGTCGCCGACCGTCGTACGTTGCAATTGCAACGACACGGCGAGCGCGGTTGCCGCAGGGGCGAGGTCGGGATGAGTCACGACCGGTCCACCACCGCGGCCGCGACGGATGGCGATCAAACCCTGCGATTCGAGCACACGCAGTGCTTCGCGCAGCGTGGTCCTGGCAATTCCGAACTGCACGGTCAACTCGTCCTCCGGAGGCAGGCGGTCGCCTGCGGCCAACTCGCCGTTGACGATTCGCTGCCGGAGTTGATGGGCGACGACCTCGTGGGCCTTCCTGGCAACCGCGTTTCGTCTGGTCATCGACGATGAGTCTACGGTGCGGTCGTGCGCCGGATCGTTAAATCAGGTACCGAATTTGTCACCATCGAGGTCGTCGACCGAATTGGCGTGATCACGCTCAACCGACCCGACCGTCGTAACGCGCTGCACGACGACATGTACGCCCCGACCATCGCGGCGGTCGAGTCGTTCGCTGCCGCAGATGATGTTGGCTGCGTCGTGGTCACCGGCGCAGGATCGGCGTTCTGTGCCGGCGGTGATGTGCGCGACGGCAGCGGTCGGCGCTCCGGCGAGCCACCACCCACCCCCGAACAGCGCGCCGCTCACCTCGCCGCCAACTCGCGGATCACCGTCGTGCTGCACGAGGCCCCGATTGTCACAATCGCAGCCGTCAACGGGCCGGCCGTCGGTGCCGGGCTGGCCATCGCCCTCGCATGCGATCTGCGTATCGCCGCCGGCTCAGCGAGCTTCGTTACCGGCTGGGCCCGGCTCGGGTTCTCCGGTGACATGGGTGGCCCGTGGCTGCTCGCCCACCGGCTCGGGCCTGCGAAAGCATTGGAACTGTTGGCCACGAACGGGCGCGTTGATGCCGCCGAAGCACTGCGGCTCGGGATGGTCGAACGTGTGGTGCCCGACGAAGAGTTCGCAGCGGCATGGCGGTCGTGGGCCGAGGAGTTCGCAGCTGGGCCCCAAACGGCGATCGGTTTGATGAAAGCGAACGTCCTGAACGCCGGCCGGTTGACGCTCGCCGAGGCCGTCGTGGTCGAAGCCGAACACCAGGTCGCCACGGCGCAGACCGACGATCATCGTGAGGGAGTGCGGGCATGGGTTGAGAAGCGCCCGCCCCGCTTCGGCCCGGCCGGCTGAAGTTCAGACCGTGCGGGCTGCAGACGTCGACAGTCGCGCCGTCGGTCGCGTCACCGATGGAAGAAAAGATTACCCTCTTTCTTGAACATCAGAAGGAGCCGCAATGGCCTACGAAACCATCGAGTTCGAGGTGAGCGACCACGTCGCGACCATCACGTTGAACCGTCCCGATCAGCTCAACTCGTTCAACCAGACGATGACCGAGGAGATGGCCGAGGTGTGGGGGATCGTCCGCGACACCGACGACATCCACGTCGCCG
>JANOKQ010000181.1:0-3684 GCA_031419375.1 Acidimicrobiaceae bacterium | reverse complement strand
TGGCCCACGATCTGTACGACACCGAGGCGGTGTTCCGTCGACACGTCGACGAAGGACTGCTGTTGCTGCTGGCCGATCACGGCCTTGACCTTCGCCCGCTGCTGTTCTGCGCCATCGGTGGCCTTCCCACCGCAACCATCGAGCTGGAGCGGCCATCGCTGCAGCTGCCGGCGATCTTCGTCGTCGAGCACGCGCTCGCCCAGATGTTGATCGAGTCGGGTGTCGTGCCGACCGCGCTGCTCGGCCACAGTGTTGGCGAGAACACCGCAGCGTGCGTGGCCGGAACGATGCGCTTCGCCGACTGTCTCGGGCTGGTGGTCCTGCGCGGCCAACTGATGGATCGCACCGCCGGTGGCATGCTCGCCGTGCCGCTCACCGCTGACGAACTGCAGCCGCTGCTCGACGAGTTCGGCCTCGACCTTGCCGCGGTGAATGCTCCCGACCTGACGGTTGCATCCGGCGATGCCGGCACACTGTCGCGACTGGAGGCCCGTCTGGTTGAGATGGGCGTCGAAGCGCACCGGGTGAAGATCAACATCGCCGCCCACAGTCGCATGCTCGATCCCGTGCTCGACGAGTTCGGCGCGTTCCTGCGTTCGATCAAGTTGTCCAAGCCGACTATTGCATGGGTGTCGAACCGCACCGGGACCTGGATCACCGCCGAACAGGCAACCGATCCGCAGTACTGGGTGGATCACCTGCGCGGCACGGTCCGCTTTGCTGATTGCGTGGCCACCTTGGCAGCCGAGCCGGGACGGCTGTTCCTCGAGGTCGGCCCCGGTAAGACCTTGTCGTCGTTGGCCAAGATGAACCCTGCGGTCACCCCGGCCCAGGCTGCGTTGCCAGTGCTGCGCCACGCCGACGAGGTGGTGCCGGACGACGCATTCCTGGCCGCCATGACCGGACGGATGTGGGCCACCGGCGGCCAGGTCGACACGGCCACGGTGTTCGGCGACGAGGAGCGCAACCGCGTTGGGCTGCCCACCTACGCGTTCCAGAGCCAGCGCTACTTCATCGAGGCCGGCACGCGTAGCGACACTGGCGGACCCGGCGGCGACGGTGCCGATCGCCTCGTCGACAAAGAGCCCGACCCGGCGGCATGGTTCTGGGAACCGGTGTGGCGCCGCCGAGATGTGGAAGACCCGATCGACGACCACCTCTGCTACCTCGTCGTGGCCGACGCGATCGGCCTCGCCGACCGCGTCGCGCGGAACCTGCGCGACGCCGGCAACACCGTCGTCATGCTGCGGCCCGCCGACAGCTACACCGTCATCTCGCCGGACGAGTACCAGTTCGCCCCCGAACAGGGCCGTGATGGGTACGAAATGCTGCTGCGTGATTTGGCCGATGCGGGGCGTACCCCGGACCGGGTGGTGCACCTCGGGTTGCTCACCGACACCGAAACGCATGGCAGCGGCTCCAGTTTTTTTCACCGCAACCTCGAGCTCGGGTTTTACAGCCTGCTGTTCCTCGCCCAGGCGTGGGGCGCCGATGGCGTGAAACGCCCGCTGCACATGCTGGTCGGCACCGTCGGGGCCCAGCGCGTCAACGACGACGACAGCGCCCCGTGGCCCGAACAGGCCACTGCGCTCGGCCCGGTGATGGTGATCCCCCGTGAGCTCGCTGACGTCACCGTGTCGTGCCTCGACCTGTCGCCATCTGATCTTGCTGTTCGCTCCGGCACCGTCGCCAGCCGTGTGACCAACGTCGTTCGCACCGGTATCGGCCGTGCCGGCTTCGGCGATGGTGCCGCAACGGCCGGCGCGTCATTGGCCGACGCGATTGCGCTCGAGGCGCGTGCCCGCCCAAACTGCGATCTGGTCGCCCGTCGCGGCTCGGAACGATTCCTCCACGATGTTCGTCGGGCTCGGGTCGAACCTGCGAACGGGGCCACTGAAACGTTGCGGCGTGGTGGGGTGGTGCTGATCACCGGCGGGCTCGGCGGCATCGCCCTCACCGTTGCTGAACGGTTGATTCGTTCCCGCAACGCAAAGATCGTGCTGCTGTCGCGGCGCGGCCTACCCGATCCGGGTGGGTGGGACGACCTGATCCGCAAGCTCGGCACCGACCACGCACTGTCGCGCAAGATCGCTGCGGTTCGCCATCTCGAATCGCTCGGGGCCGAGGTGATGATCGCCGCCGGTGACGTTGCCGATGTCGAACGGATGCGCGGCGTACTCAGCGAGATCACCGCCCGCTTCGGTGGGCTGCACGCCGTGGTGCACGCCGCAGGCGTCATCCGCGACAACCTGCTGGCGGTCAAGCAGCAGGCGGAGATCGAAGATGTGTTTTCGCCCAAGGTGGCCGGAACGCTCGTGCTCGACGACCTCACCCGCTCCCTCGATCTCGACCTGTTCGTGGTGTTCTCCTCGACCAGCACCATCACGGCTCCGATTGGCCAGGTCGACTATGTCGCGGCGAACGCGTTCTTGAACGCCTTCGCGCACGCCCGCCACGGCACCTCGCGAACCAAGTACCTGGCGATCGATTGGGGCGTGTGGAACGAGGTCGGCATGGCTGCCGACGCGGCCACGCGGATGACCGACGGAGGCGGGGCGATGATCCCGTGTCGGCACCCGTGGTTCGACCACCGCGTCACCAGCGAGCGAGGCGTCCACCAGTTCACGTCACGGTGGAGTCCGAACACCGCCTGGATGCTCGACGAGCACCGCACCCGCGAGGGCGATGCGCTGGTTCCCGGTGCCGCGTACTTCGAGATTGCCAGGGCCGCACTGGCCGAGATCGCCGTCGACCGCGCCTTCCAGATCCACGACCTGATGTTCTTCCGCCCGCTGGCCGTCGCCGACGACGAGGCCCGCGAAGTGCGCACGCAGCTCACCCCGATCGACAACGGGTATGCGCTGGAATTGCACGAGCGGGTGTCGATCGACAACCCCACCGGTGGCGCCGGCAGCGGCGGCCACCGTGATGGCTGGCGGCGCACCGGGCAGTGCACACTGCTGCTGCTCGGCCAGAAGCCGCCACGCTACATCGATGTCGACGAGGTCGAGGCACGCTGCACAACCCGCGGCCAGCGGCACTCGAAGCAGGAGGATCACCTCCGCTTCGGGCCGAGGTGGCAGGTCGTCGAACGGTCGTGCCTTGGCGCAGGCGAAGCAGTGGCGCGGCTCGTGCTCCCCGACGCGTTCACTGACGATCTCCAGTCGATCGGGCTGCACCCCGCGCTCGTCGACCTCGGCACCGGGTTCGCCATGGATCTGATCGACGGCTACACCGGCTCAACGTTGTGGGTGCCGATTAGCTACGAACGGATCCGCATTCACTCCCGGCTGCCGCAGGTGGTCCGCTCGATCATCACCGTCGGGCCTGCGAGCAGCGAGCGTTCGGGCTTCGCCTTTTTCGACGTGGTGCTGACCGACGATGACGGGCGGGTGCTCGTGGAGATCGACGAGTTCAGCATCAAGCGCCTCGACGGCGCGCTCGACGTCCACCCCGGAGGGTCGCCGGCCGACGATGTCACCTTCGATGCCGACGCGCACAGCGACCGCCACTTGTCGCGCTCGGAGTTGGTGTTCCAACACACGCTCCGCCAGGGCATCCTCCCCGATGAGGGCGCCGACGCGTTCGAGCGGGCACTCGGCGGGTACTCCGGAGCGCAAGTGGTGATCAGCTCGGTGCCCCTGCCGGCATTGATCGCCCAGACCGTCGCTGCCGCCGACTCAC
>JANOKQ010000180.1:0-1692 GCA_031419375.1 Acidimicrobiaceae bacterium | reverse complement strand
CCGCTTGGCGCTATCGACCCGAACATCATCGGCACCGACGTGGTCCGTCACGTCGCCTTCGACGACGAGCTGGCGATCTTCAACACAACGCCGCAACACCTCGACGGACTCGACGTCACCACCTACATCACCTGGAGGCGGGTCAGGCAAGGGTGACCGACCGCCAGCAGTCACCGATGCCAGTCCGAGACAGCCTGGGAACCGCGCCGGGATCGGGAGGCTTATCCGGATGCGATCCGCGACGGGGCGCGATCATGACGGTCGGAACGGCCGCCGTAAGCAGCGCAGCCGCCGCTTCGGGGCGAGGCCTCGGCAGTGCGTGGCGAACTCCTCGTGGTATGGTTCGACGATGACGTTGAATGGTCGGCGGGGTGAGTACCGTCACTGGGTCGGAGTTCTCAACCAGGGCCCGTTGGTGTCGGCGACGAACGTGTTCCGGCTCGAGCACATGTTGGCGACCCGGCCGTCGACCGCTGCTGCGCAGGGTGTTCACCTCGGCGTCGGCGATGCCGCACCTGAGTTCGAGCTGCAGCGCACGGACGGAAAGCGGGTCCGCCTTTCCGAGTTCCGCGGCAAGCCCGTGATCCTGCGCCTCACGCGGGCGGTGACCGGTAGGATCGTTTGACCGCTGTGCATCCCAGGTCTGGATGACCTGATCCGCACCAACCAAGAGTTCGACGCACGCGGCGTAGAGTTGATGGTGATACTGCCACTGCCGTTGGCGCAGTGCCACGAGATCGTGGAGAGCCTCGGGTTGAACTACCCGTTGTACTCCGACCCGCAGTGGCGGGTATTCGAGGCCTACGGGACCGGGCACATCCTGTACGCGCCGAAGCAGTCGTGGGTCGGGGTCGACCCGGAGGGCACGGTGCGCTACGTGTGGCGGCAGGGCGCCGACCAAGGCATCCAGCCCGTCCCCCTCGCGTTGGAGGCGCTCGACGAGTTCCAGGCGGTCCGGTCCTGACGACGTCGCCGACTCCTTTCGCTGATTTTCGTGTCGGCGACCGCGTGTACTGCCTGGCGTGGATCGGCCAGGCGTTTGATGTGGTCGCCACCAACGACGCCGCCGAGGTGGTCACCATCCAGACTGTGGCGGGCGCACCAACGGTGGGGCACATCGACATCTTCCCCGAGACCCAGTTCATGCTGACCCACGAGACGTGGGACCAGATCTGGTACTGGCCCGACCGTGCCGGCGACCACTACCTCGACGTGTTCGAGAGGTTCGTCGACAACCACGCCGTCGGTGACGTCGTGGCCGGCTACGTCGCTGGCGACGGGCTCAATGCTGCGGCGAGTCAGATGACCGTCGAGATCAATCCGACGATGGCGATGATGTTCAAGATCGAAGAGATCAACATCCCCTGGGGCCGGGTGCATGTGCATCCGGTGGCGGCAATCGGTCCCGCCGGTGCTTTGCTCACTTCGCCCGACGCCGGACCCGACGCCAGCTGGCTGCGCAGCGGTCCATCGGTCCCCCTTCGGCTCGAGATGCGCATGTACCGCTGGTGCCTGAGCTTCGGCGAGTTCGTTCTCAACTACGAAGACCTCTATACCGGACACCTCACAACCGCGGGACCGACCAACTCCGCGGGGTGAGCGACGTCGAGGCCCAGCACGCCCTCTTCCTCAGGAAGCGGATGCGCTCGCGGTCGGCGGAGCGAGCGGCTAAGTTGGCGGCGGCGAGACTGA
>JANOKQ010000179.1:0-2416 GCA_031419375.1 Acidimicrobiaceae bacterium | reverse complement strand
CCCGTGGTCGTGGTGACCACATTACGCCCGCCGCCGACCTGCACCGCGCCCGCCCCGCCGCTGCCGACGATGATGGTGTCGCGTCCGTCGTAGGCGGTGATCGCAGATGTCCACTGGTCGCCGGTGACCACGCGGTTGTCGCCGTCCGATACGTTGATCATGTCGATCCGACCACTATTGATGGTAATGCGATCATTGCCCTCATAGGCGTTCAAGTGCTGGATCTGACCGCCGTTCAGGATGACGGTGTTCGCGCCGCTGCCGAGCGAGGCGTGCACGATTTCGCCCCCGTTCACGGTCAGCCGGTCTGCCCCCTCGTTCACCCGGATGCTGCCCACGAAGGCACCAGCGTCGACGGTGATCACGTTGCTGCCACGACCGAGAAAGAGCTGATCAATCACGCCTGAGTTCACACTGGCTGTATCGTTGCCATCGAAGGCTACGACCGCAGCGGAATAGTTGCCATTGAAGTTGAACGTATTGTTGCCCGATCCCAGCTGTACCATGGTGGCACCGGCGTCGATGCCGGAGATGGTGACGGTGTCGTCGTTGGACCCGGTCTGGATCTGATCGACCCAGCCTGCGACGGTGATCACGTCCACGCCGCTCGAGAACCCGATGCTGCCAACCCCGGCATCCGCTCCGACCGTGACCGTGTTGGTGCCCTCAACCGCAGTGATCGACTCGTAGAAACCGTCGATCAGGTTCACCGTGGAGGTTCCCCGAAAAAGAAACACGATCTCGCCGCCGCCGCTGAAAGTTAAGTCGTTGCTCACGCCGAACGTGCGGATGCTGCCGAAATAGGCCCCGATGTTGGCGGTATTGGTCGAGCCGTCGCCGAACTCCAGTTGCCCGATGACCCCGGTGCCGCCCGTGACGGTGTTGACGCTGGTGCGTTGGTCCCCGCCCAGCCGCATCGAGGTGACGCTGCCCGACCCGAGGGTGACCGTGTTGACCCGCGCATCGGAGTGCATGTAGTTCAAACGCTCGGTCCCCAGCGTCAGCGTCAGCGTCCTGTCATCGAACACTTCCAGAAAGCGCACGCGCGTGTCGAACAGGGTGATGTTCGTGTCGCCTGCGCCGCTGACCTGCAACCGCTCGATGCGGCGGAAGACGCCGTCATTGGCGTCGGTCAGGTTGACGTCGTACTCGAAGGGACCGTCGTTGAAGAAGTTGAGATACCGGATGCGCCAGGCACCGCCCGCCAGGCCGGCATTCAGCGTGTTGGCTTCCGCCGGGTCCTGGCCGGGATCGATGCCCACCGAGATGTAGTTGATGTTCGCGTCCGACCAGTTCCCCGTCGAGCCGAAGGCGATGAACGATGTGATCCCGTCGAGCGTGATGTTCTGCGTGGCCATGATTGCTCCCCTTGCTGCGATTCGGTCCTGGAACCGACGGTCGCAGAGAATCACTGTTCGCAAAGCGTTTTCGCGGTGGGTCGGCCCAATTTGCGCAGAATTCACGATGGCGGTCGGGCCTTGCAACTGCTGGGCGTTGCGGTTATCTCCCGAGTCGTACAGCGGTTCCGGCCTCCACCCCCGGCACCATCGACCGAAAGAACGGGCCGCTGCGGCCCGTTTTGCATTTTGGAACATCCGATGTCCGACCTGATCGCCAAAACCGCCATCGACCGCCGCCTGGCCGACATTGTCGGGCCGGTGATCGAGGGGCTGGGTTTTGAGTTGGTGCGCATCCGCCTGATGGGGGGCAAGACCCGCACCCTGCAGATCATGGCGGACCGGCCCGAAGGCGGCATCGTCGTGGATGACTGCGGCGAGATAAGCACTGCGGTGTCCGCCGTGCTGGATGTCGAGGATCCGGTCGAGGACAACTATATCCTTGAAGTCTCGTCTCCCGGCATCGACCGCCCGCTGACCCGGCTCAAGGATTTCGCGGCCTGGAAGGGCTGGGAGGCGCGGATCGAGACCACCGAACTGATCGACGGGCGGCGGCGGTTCAAGGGGACGCTGGCGGGGACCGAGGGCGAGGAAGTGCTGATCGACCTGGAAGAGGGCACCGAGACGGTGACCATCGGGCTGCGTTTCGACTGGTTGTCGGATGCCAAGCTGATCCTGACCGAAGACCTGATCGCCGAGATGCTGCGCCAGAAGAAGGCGACCGGCGTGGACCCCGAGAAATACGACGAGATCGACGAGACCGAAGACGGCGACGAGACCGAAGCCGAACCGGCGAAACACTGAGACCGACGAAACACCAGGCCCGTGGAGTGACCGATGGCGATTACCTCTGCCAACCAGCTAGAGCTTCTGCAGACCGCCGAGGCGGTGGCGCGGGAAAAGATGATCGACCCCGATCTGGTGATCCAGGCGATGGAGGAGAGCCTCGCCCGCGCCGCCAAGTCGCGCTACGGCAGCGAACTGGACATCCGCGTCAAGATCGACCGCAAGACCGGTCG
>JANOKQ010000178.1:0-1990 GCA_031419375.1 Acidimicrobiaceae bacterium | reverse complement strand
GTCACGACTGGACCGTCACGACTGGACCGTCACGACTGGACCGTCACGACTGGACCGTCACGACTGGACCATCACGACTGGACCATCACGACTGGACCATGGCGTTCGTTGCGTCGCCGGTCATCCGGGCGAGGTTGCCGGCCATCTCGTCGGCGTCAAAGTACACGTCCTGGAGGTGCCTGGCACCGTCGGGGCTGAACTCGGTGCGGGCGTGCAGGACTCGGTGGTTGTTGACGAACAACATGTCGCCGGCGTTCAGCCGGAACTGGACCTGGTTGGCCGGGTCGCTCAGCTGTGCCCCGAGCAGGCAGTAGGCGCGATACCACTCGGCCAGGTCGGGATGATCGAAGGGGAGCGGCTGCATCAACTGGTTCGAGAACCGCAGGTGGATCACCCGCCCAGCCGAATCGCGCCGGACCAACGGCATCCGCGAAAACGCCTCGGCCGAATCGGAGTACTGGCGGAACCCGACATCCACCCGGCTCAGCACCTCAACCGCTGCCGGGTCGGTTTCAGCGAGGCGGTGGACGGCACCCCACCCGTCGACGATGGCCGACTCACCGCCGGTCGCCTTGTTGACGAGCATCGCCAGCACCTGCCCGCTCGGCGGGTTGGCGTAGTTGGCGAAGTCGTTGTGCGGCGGCACCGCTTCGCTGGTGTAGGCAACGTTCCAACCGGCCGGGTCGACGCTGATGTCGAAGATCCGCCCGAACGAGAAGTCGCGCACGGCAACCCCGATCGCATCCATGAACGTGATCACGCTGCCGGGCACGGTGGGTGAAGCGTTCACAACGGCCACACCGTCACGACGGAACGCTTCCAAGAAGTCGCGCCGGGTGACGTGGTCGCTGATCACGTCGTCGTGGTCGAACCGCCCGAGGTCGCTGTCGCTGTGCCACAGGCGGACGTGGTGTGCGCCGCGCCGCGCCGCTCGATCGATGGTGGCGAAGGTGTCGGCGGTGAACGTCGCCAGGTGGCCGTCGGAGAACGCCACCTGGAGCACACCGTCGCGCGCCGAGGCGTGCTTGACGGCTGCGTCCGGCCGAGCCCACGGCAGCGCCCGCCGCTCGTCGGATTGGGCGATGCGGCATTGACCGCAGCGGCAGTTGTCGCGCACCCACTCGAGCGGCAGGACCACCTCGCCGCCATCAGTGAAACCAACCACGAGCCCGTGTTCGGTCACTTCGACGCGCACCACATTTCCCGCGGGAAATCCGCCATCGACGGGCCCCATGTCAACCTCGATTGGTGCAGTCATTGCCGCGCTCCTCCACTTCGAACAGCCACCGTACTCGCCGAGCCGGGTGGGGCGCCACGTCTCGGGCCCCTCGCGTGTCGGCGTGCCCATCGTGTCCGAGCCAAGGGGTTCGATCTGGAGGCCGGACGCTAGGCTCGTTCGGTTGTGTTTCTGAAGTCGCTCACCCTCAAAGGATTCAAGTCCTTCGCCGATTCGACGACGCTGCAGCTCGAACCGGGCGTCACCGTCGTTGTGGGCCCGAATGGGTCCGGGAAATCGAACGTCGTCGACGCGATCGCCTGGGTGCTCGGCGCTCAAGCCCCCAGTTCGGTGCGCAGCCAGAAGATGGACGACGTGATCTTCGCCGGCACGACCAAACGGCCGGCGCTGGGACGGGCAGAGGTGACGCTCACGCTCGATAACTCGTCGGGTATCCTGCCGATCGATTTCACCGAGGTCGCGATCTCGCGCATCTTGTTCCGGACCGGCGAGAGCGAATATTCGATCAACGGCGTGACCTGCCGTCTGCTCGACGTGCAAGAGCTGCTCAGCGATGCCGGTGTCGGCCGCCAGCAACACGTCATCGTCAGCCAGGGACAGATCGACGCAGTCCTCAACGCCCGTCCCGAGGACCGGCGCTCGATCATCGAAGAGGCCGCCGGGGTACTGAAGTACCGGCGCCGTAAGGAGAAGTCCGAACGCCGCCTCGATGCCACCGAGGCCAACCTGTTGAGACTGCAAGACCTGTTGCGC
>JANOKQ010000177.1:0-2147 GCA_031419375.1 Acidimicrobiaceae bacterium | reverse complement strand
CATGAGCGACCCACTGAGCAGACCCCAGCCACCGATGCGTCCGGAGTACGACTTCGATTTTCACGGGCATGCGCTCGACACGATCTTCGACGACTACCAGGTGATGCGCCAGCAGTGCCCAGTGTCGTGGAGCGACCGGTACGGCGGATTCTGGTCGATCACGTCGTACGACGACATCCACTCCGCCGAGCATGATCCGGCGACCTACTCGGTCGCGCCGTCGATGATCCTGCCGTCGTTCGGAACCGATCGGCCGCTGATCCCACTCGACATCGATCCGCCGGACTTGGCCGACTATCGCAAGACGTTGCTGCCGTTCTTCACCCCGCCGAAGATGGACGCGTTGATGCCGCGTACCCGTGAACTGGCACGGCAGCTGCTCGATGACGTCGCCGGGCGCGACGTCTTTGATGCGTCGGTGTATTCGCGGATGCTGCCCACGATGGTCTTGAGCGAGTACGCCGGATTTCCGCTGGAGGATGCAGCCCAGTTCGACGTGTGGGTCGAACAGATCGTGTTCGCCCGCACGGAGGACGAATCGGTTGCCCGGCGTGCCGCCGACGATGTCTACGCCTACTTCCGTGAGCTCATCGCCCGACGCCGCAGCGAGCGCGGAACCGACGTCATCTCCGGCCTGCTCGATGCAGACTTCCAAGGACGCAGGCTCACCGACGACGAGATGCTCGACATCTGCTACCTGCTGTTCGTGGCCGGACTCGAGACGTCGGCAAGCACGATCCGCAGTGCTTTGTGGTACCTCGCGCAGCACCCTGTCGACCTGGCCCGTCTGGCCGATGACCACAGCGCGATACCGCGCGCCACCGAGGAGTTCCTGCGCACGCTGTCGCCCGTGCAAGCAATGGCGCGTACGTTGAAGCAGGACACCTCCGTCGGCGGAGTGTCGATGTGTGCGGGTGACCGGGTCGCGCTGGTGTTTGGGGCGGCCAACCGTGATCCGTCACGATTCTCTGACCCCGACGAGGTCCGGCTCGACCGCGTCGAGAATCCGCATACGGCGTTCGGCATCGGAGGTCATCGCTGCCTCGGATCGAACCTGGCCCGTCGTGAGGTGAACATCGCGTTGGAAGAACTGATCATCCGTTTCCCCCGCTTCGATCTCGCCGAACCGTCGCCGTGGCACGGGATCGGCCCGCTGATGCTGCGCCCGTACTGATGGCCGTACTGACGAGGCAGGCCGAGCCGATTTCTGATCTTTGATCTTTGATACTTTTCCAATGAGGGGTTGAGTCATGAAAGCAATGGAACTACGGGTCTTCGGCGGAGAGCTGCACCAGGTGGAACGGCCGACGCCAAGCCTGGGTGTCGGCGAGGAACTGATCGAGATCACCGCGTGCGGCGTGTGTCACTCCGACATCCACGTCGTCGATGGATTGTTCGGCAGCCCGCTGCCGCTGATCCCCGGCCACGAGGTGACGGGTGTCCACCATCAGCTCGGTCCGGTGATGCTGTACGCGCCGTGGGGATGCCGCAATTGCTGGATCTGCGAGACGGGTCACGAGATGATCTGCCCCGACGGTGCCGAGGCGGGGCTATTCAACGACGGTGGCTACGCCGAGCAGATGCGCGTGCCGCACCGGGAGTATCTCCAGCCGCTCGGCGACCTCGATCCGGTGGCCTCGGCCCCGTTGGCATGCGGAGGCCTGACGGCATTCCGGGCGACCAAGCATGCGCTCGACGCGTTGCGACGCCGCGGGGCCTCGGCTCGAGCGCTCGTCATCGGTGCGGGCGGGCTCGGGCAGTTTGGTATCCAGTACCTGCGGCTGATGTCCGATGCAGAGGTGTGCGTCGCCGATCCTTCACCCGGTAAGCAGGCGCGGGCGCTCGAGCTGGGCGCGTCCACGGCGACATCGATCGAGGAGCTCGACGGGCGGTTTGATGCTGTGATCGACTTCGTCGGTGCGCAAGCGACGTTGGAAGCTGCCGTGCGTCATGTGCAACGCCGCGGCATCATGATCGCCGTCGGGTTGTACGGGGGCCGTGTCCCGTTCGGCATCGGGGCGGTGCCGCACGAGGCGCAGTTCATGTCGAGTGTGTGGGGCACCGTTGCCGAACTGGGCGAGCTGATTGCGTTTGCCCATCAGCATCGGTTGCAGTACACGGTCGAGGTCCTGCCGCTCGACCAGGCC
>JANOKQ010000176.1:0-2046 GCA_031419375.1 Acidimicrobiaceae bacterium | reverse complement strand
GCCACCGGTTGGGCCAGCGGGGCGGTCGCTCGCCCAACCGGCGGCCGACCGCCAGGGAGATCAGCCGAACGTGGTCAACGTGGTCCCATCACCCGCTGGAGATCGGTCGAGCGGTTGACGCAATCCAGACCGGCAGCGTCGAAGGCTTGGTTCAACCGGTCGAGTGCGGTCCGAAAGGTGGTGTTCCAGTCACTTTCGAACTGGTCGCGAGCCGGGCCCACCCACGTGGTTCCACCGAGCGCCGACGTAACGGTCGCGGTGATCGCGTTCACGCTGTCGATCTGGCGTTGCAGGCTGCGGCCGAGCGCATCGAGTTGTTCCGGGTTGGCGCCGAACATGGTCATGGGTTGATCTCCTTGTGACGGGCCGCAATGGTGCAGCAGTGGTCACTGAGGACCAGCGTGGTTGCGTGATCGGAAATCGAGTGGCTCGTGCAGCAATGGCAGCATCACGTCGATCGAGTCGGGGACGAACGACTCGGTGGAGCGCAACGAATCGAGGTCGCGAGGGGTGAGCCAACGGGCCTCGACCACTTCGCCATCGGCAAACTCGAACGGTCCGGAATGGGTCACGCGGTAGCAGCACCCAAGTAGGTCGACGTCGGAGTCGGCGAAGTGCGCCCGGCCGATCTCGACAAGATCCACGCCCGTGACCCCGACCTCCTCGGCCAGTTCGCGTTCCGCCGCGCCGCGATAGGTCTCGCCGGCTGCGACAACACCACCGACCGCGATGTCCCACCATCCCGGCCACAGATCCTTGATCCCACTGCGACGATGCGCCAGCAATCGACATCGGGGTGAACGACAGCAATGAACACGGCCCGGTGGCGCAGCCTGTTGGCGCGCATCTCGTGCCGGGTGACCGTGGCGACCACGACGTCGCTGTCATCGACCACATCGACCAGTTCGCCGCCCAGTTCGCCGGTCCCGTCCATCGTCGCAGTGTCGCACGAAACATGGTTCCGGGAGCCTCGCTAGCATTCGGCGATGACCACCGACACCCTGCTCGACGAAGCCCGCGACCTGCTCGGCGACATGGTCGCGTTGCGGCGAACCCTGCACCAGTGGCCAGAGGTGGGTAACGACCTACCAATCACCCGCGACGCGGTGCTCGCAGCGCTCGTTGGGCTACCGCTGGGGTTGACCTTGCACGAAACCACGAGCGGAATCGCGGCAATGCTGACCGGCGGCAAGCCCGGGCCGACGGTGTTGTTGCGCGGTGACATGGATGCGTTGCCAATGCCCGAGGACACTGGACTGGAGTTCTCGTCCAAGGTCGACGACGCGATGCACGCCTGCGGTCACGATACGCACACCGCGATGTTGGTCGGCGCGGCGCGGCTGCTGAGCGCCCGTGGCGAGCAGCTTCCAGGCCGGGTGCTGTTCATGTTCCAGCCGGGCGAGGAGGGTCACCACGGCGCCAGGTTCATGCTCGATGAAGGCCTGCTCGACGTGTCGCCACACGCGCTCGACGGCAGCGATTCCCCCGTGACCGGAGCGTTCGCGATGCACATCACCTCGGCCAGCCCGGTCGGTTATGTCGCCTCGCGTCCCGGTCCGCTGATGGCGTCGAGCGACACGATGCGGATCAAGGTGATCGGCCGCGGCGGCCATGCCAGCGAACCGCACCGCGCTCTCGATCCAATCCCGGTCGCGTGCGAGATCGTGCAGGCCCTGCAGATGATGGTCACGCGACGCATCGACGTGTTCGATCCATCGATCGTGACGGTGTCGAAGATCGTTGCCGGCACCACGAGCAACGTGATCCCCGAATCGGCGGAGATCCTCGGCACCGTCCGCGCCGTGAGCGAACGTACCCGGATGCGCGTGCACGATGGCATCCGCCGCGTGGCCGAGGGGGTCGCCGCGGCACATGAGGCCGCGGTGGAGGTGGAGGTGGAGCTCGGCTATCCGGTCACCGTCAACGGGGCATCCTTCACCGACTTCAGCATGGGTGTCGCCCGCGATGTGATCGGTGCCGACAAGGTGGTCACGCTTGCGCATCCGATCATGGGTGCCGAGGATTTCAGCTACGTCATCGAACGGC
>JANOKQ010000175.1:0-4237 GCA_031419375.1 Acidimicrobiaceae bacterium | reverse complement strand
TCTTTGAGCTTCAATTTACCAGCGGCGGCGAGGCCGCCCGCGGCGACATCACCCTTCGTTTCGAGTACCGGACCGGAGGTTCGTACGGAGTCTCGATGCTCTACAAACCGCCCTTTCCAGAGATCGTCCTCACGCGGTCGGGCAACCTTGCGTACGGCGACATCAACCTGAGTGTCACCACGGAAACCCCCAACAACAGCTTCACCGAGGATCTGACGGGACGAATCGACCTCGGGTGCGACGAGTGCTGACAGACGCGCCCGGCCTTCAGCGAGCGGGTCATGTGCCGCCACGATCGACGACGCTCGGTCCCGGCTCGACGCGTGTACCCGTTACACGACAATGAGCTACGGCATCAACTGATCGATGACGGGCGGAGATCGAGGCGGCGGACCAGTTGGACGTTGGCGGCGAGGATGATGGCAGCGAGCGACTTCGCGACGGCAAGGGCGTTAATCGCCTCGAACCATCACCGAGTGGGTGACGGCGACGCACCGTTGAGCGCGCTCGATGGCCTTGGTGGCGACCCCGGACGCGACCTCGTCGGGCTGGTACTCGGCTTTCGTCTTGAGTGGTGGTAGCCGACGTACTCCTTCTCGAGCTTGGTTCCATCGGCACCGGCTTGACGGAGCCGCGTGAGGACCTATCCCTGGATTTCTGCTTGACAAGTGTTCGACGTATGATACGACATATACGCGACGTTTCGCTACACTTTAGCTCGACGAGGGATCTATGACGACACTTACTGCGCTGCTCGATCATCTTTACGAGGGCGACGTGGTCGACACTGCCGACGTCGCACGGGTCAGTGACACCAACCCGCGCAGCGTCACCCGCTGGAAGGCGGAGGCGGCGGTCCCGCGACGCCAGGCTGAGGAGCGACTGCTCGAACTCCGCGCGGTTGTCGACCTTGCCCGACGAGTGATGCGCGATGACGCTGCCCGCTTCTGGTTGCGTTCTCCGAACCCTGACCTCGGGTACGAAAAGCCACTCGACCTGATAACCCAGGGCCGCTACCAACGTGTCATCGACCTGCTGCTGGCGCTGGCGGAGGGTGTGACCGCCTGAGATGGCACTGTTCGACGCGGGCAAGCTCGCCACGTTGCCCGGGGCGAGGCTTTCGGTGGTCGGCTACCGGAACCAGGCCAGAGGCTTCGATCCGCGAAGTGGTGATGGGGCGCGTCGCTTTGGCGGTCGTTTCAACCCGCCGCACAGCTTCCCGGTGATCTACCTGTGCACGTCTCGGCCGTGCGTTGTCGCCGAGCTGACACGTCAAGCTGATCGGCAGGGTCTGGCGGTCGACGACTTGCAGCCTCGCGAGCTTTGGCGAATCACAGTCGCGCTCACCAGGGCGCTCGATCTCACGCATAGCGGTACCTTGGGGGCGCTCGACGTCGATCCGGCCGACCTCCTCCGCGACGACCGTCAGCTCACTCATGAGATCGGCGAGGCTGCCCACGAGCATCGCTTCCAAGCGATCCGGTCGGCGTCGGTGACTGGAGTCGACGATGTCGTGGGGATCATGCCCGAACACCTCGCTGGTGCCGTACTGCTTGCGGAGCTCGTCCAGGTGTGGAGGACGGCAGCCGAACTCTTCTGAGGGGGCTCGTCCCTGCGGAGCCCTACGCCGATGCAATCAACGCGGCCAGTTCACGATCGGCGCTGCCGTGGCGCTTGTAGAGCGGCCCCATCGGCGTCTGGGCCAGCCAATCGGACAGCCAGACGAGATCCGGAGTACCGCCGGCGCTGACCACCGCCCGCCTCCGCTGAGCAGCTATCGTGGTTTCGTCATGAAAATGAAACATTTCGTCGGTCCGCGATCGACTTGCCGACGTCTGGTTTCGGCGGTCTTGATGGTGGTACTCGTCGTGCCGCTGCTCACCGTCCGTGTGGTCGACGCAACCAACTCGGGCCTGACGGCGGATCAGGTTGCGGCGGAGATTCTTCGGGTGCAGACGCAAGCAGACGTGACCGCTCAACGGGCCGGCCGTGGCTTGGGCTTGCGGCGAGGTTGATGCGAGGCTCGCAATGCCGTCGGCCAGCATGGCCAGCAGGCCATTGTCCGCGACGCCTTCGAGGGTCAGGTCGTCGGTTCGTCTGCCGTGGCAACGCGTGTTCTCACTCGGATCGTCATCGTTCGCCCGCCGGGTCGCGGATGCTTCATCCACTTCACCAACACTGCGGGTGCCACAGACAGGGCTGAAGGTCCGCGAAGCACGCAGATTAAGGACCTTCGGCCCTGCCGCTCATCCGCCGGGTGTCGGAGGATGGGAACGACCGATCAGGGTCGGCACAGTCGACCCGTCAGAGGAGGCACCATGCACGCGAACGTCGGAGACCGCATCGTCATCACGGGGCACCGCATCGGAGCGCCGTTCCTGATGGCCACGGCGGCTCTCGCCACGACCGCACTCGGAGCGCGCGCAGTGTTCGCCCGCGGGACCAGAACGCGTAAGGCCCTCGCTCGCAGCGGTGACCGCCTCGCCCGTGTTGCGCGCTACAGATCCGGGCAGTGGAGCGGCGTCAGCTACCGCCTGCGCGGGAGGCGGCCGGACCCCGATATCACCGACAACGTGCTCGCCGATCGGATCCGCTCCTCGATCGGACCCCTCGAAGCTCGCCTCGATCTCCCGCGCGTCCATGTGATGGCCGAAGACCACACGGCGCTGCTCCACGGCGACGTCGCCACAGTGGAGGAGGCGACGGAGATCGAACGCGCCGTCGGTGCCGTCCCCGGTGTCGTCGGCGTCGAGTCGTACCTCCACATCGGGTTGCTCCCGAGCGACACGCGCCCTTCCGAGGGCGCACGTCACCATCCGCCCTCCGCGGCGCTCCACGCGCTGCTGTCCGCTGTCACCGCGGTGGGCGTGCACGTCGCCCGGGCGCGATCGGTCGTAAGCGTGGTCCTCAGCGCACTGGCGGAACGGGTGCCAGCGGGCGAGCTCGACCATCTCATGGCACACCTGCCCGAGCGGTATTCGCTGCCCTTCGTGCGCTGGTGCCCGAGGAGGCAGACGACATCAGCGCGGTGCTGCCGGAGGACCTCCGCCAGCTCTGGCTCGCCACCGCGGTGTCATGACCTTGCGGCTCGTCGCGGGGACAGCTTGCCGGCCTTCTCGGGCAACGCGTGATGTCGTGATCGAAGACGATCGGCCCTGGTGTAGGTTCGCCTCCGGTGAGACGATCGCAGGACCGAGGAGGTCGTCATGACTTTCGTGAATCGTGTCGATGCGGGACGTCGTCTGGGCAAGCGGTTGGAGCACCTCCGCGGTGAAGCCATCGTCGTGCTCGGTCTTGCGCGCGGCGGCGTTCCGGTCGCATCCGAGGTCGCCCGCGCCCTCGATGCACCGCTCGATGTCATCGTCGTCCGCAAGCTCGGCGTCCCGTACCAGCCAGAGCTGGGGATGGGCGCGATCGGCGAGGACGGGGTACGGGTCATCAACGACGAGGTCATCCGGCTCGCGCAGGTCTCCGAACGGCAGCTCGCCGCGGTCGAGGCCCGTGAGCGCGCAGAGCTGGAACGGCGGGCGCAACGCTTCCGCAGCGACCGACCCCGGCAGCCGCTCGAGGGGCGGACGGCGGTCATCGTCGACGACGGCATCGCCACCGGGTCGACCGCCCGTGCGGCGTGCCAGGTGGCACGGGCGCACGGCGCCATCCGTGTCATGCTCGCCGTGCCCGTCGCGCCTCCAGGCTGGACGGCCCGATTCGCGACAGACGCCGACGAGCTGATCGCACTCGAGACACCCGATCCGTTCTACGGTGTCGGGCAGTTCTACGACGATTTCTCGCAGACGACCGACGACGAGGTAGTGGCGTGCCTCGAGCGGGCCGGTACACCGGTCGCGGTGAACACGGCTGCCTGGCTAACGGTCGACGATCCGCCCCTCAACGGATGACGAGGTCGTCGTCCACACGGGAGTGGTCCCCCTTGCAGGACACCTGACGGTCCCTGAGAAGCCGCTCGGCATCGTGCTGTCCGGCCCACGGCAGCGGCAGCAGCCGGCACAGCCCGGCGCAACCGCTAGTCGCATCCGTCCACCACCAGGCACGCCTCGGGACCCTCCTGTTCGACCTCCTCACGACGGACGAGGAACTCGACCGTGCGAACGTCTTCGACATCGATCTGCTCGCCCGGCACCTCGTCAAGGTCACCCTCGTGGCTGCTCGACAGCATCGAAGGACTCGGCACCGACATCGTGCTCGTCTCACCCCACTGGGGACCGAACATGGTGCC
>JANOKQ010000174.1:0-4193 GCA_031419375.1 Acidimicrobiaceae bacterium | reverse complement strand
CATCGACCAACCAGATTCAACGCAACGTTCTGGCGGAGCGATTCCTTGGATTGCCCGCGGAGCCACGGCCGGGCTCGTAGTCCAGCGGAGCCTCTCAGCCGTTCACGGCAGCACCGTGGTGCCATCGACGTACTGAAGCTCTATGAGTTCGACCGACGGTCGCGCCCGGCGAAGCTCGTCCCGAATCGGACCGACATCGGTGGCGATCGAGAAGCCGGGCAGCCAGTCGTCGTGATGGCCGAGGACGACGCGTCGTGGCTCGAGCAGTTCGGCCTGGCGGGCTACAAACTGCGCCAGGCTCCCTTGCGTCGGCTCGCCGTCAATGTTGCCTCGACCGGCAGCAGCCAGCACGGCGACGTCAGGCCGAAGTCTGTTCAGGATGCCAGTCCAGTGGCCCGATGTGTCCTGATAGAGGAGCGTTCCGTCTGGCGTGTGGAAGAGATAGATGAGCGCACCGCCGTCTCCTCGGGCTCCCTGGTTGCTGGCTCGCAGGTGGTCCTTCGCGCCACGACCGAGGCCACGCATCCATCCCGCCACTTCGGTCATCCGTTGTTGCTGCTCCTGCCAGGTGACTCCCAGATCGCCCAGGCACACTTCGTCGGCTGGGATGGGTCGAGTGTGAGACCACACACAGGAGTGCTGGCTGGGAAAGACTTCGACGACGACGTCGTTGCCAAGCGCGATCCGTTCGCCGCCGGCGACGCAGATCATCCTGTCCGTTGCCACGTTCAGGTCAGCGAGAATCCGCACGGTCTCGTAGCTGCCGATGACCGTGGCACCCGTGTTGGCCACGATCCGTTCGGCGCCGTACAGGTGGTCGAAGTGCGAGTGGCCGATCACGATCCAGTCGCAACGATCGATGTCATCAGCCGTGAGACCGCTCCCCGGAGCGCCCGGGACGCGATCGATGTACGCATACAGGAATATGGAGAGCCCTGCGGTCTCAAGCCGGAATGTCGAACAGCCGTACCAGTCCAACGTCGTCGTCATGAGGTCCTCAGCAATGCCCGACCGGATGCTGCTCATCTCGCCCAGCTGCCGTCGCGCCGATCATCGGGGTCCTTGCTGGCTACTGAGACGGTGGCTGACCTTGCTGCGTTCGGCGCACATCCAGACGCACATCTCGGGATCGGCGTCGTAGAGCTCGCCCTCGATCCACCTGCCGATTCCGTTGAAGATCCCACGGCGGCCGTCCGGCATCGTCACTTGCACCCGGCCCTCTGCCAGTCCGACGTACATCGCCCCGGAGAAGCCGTGCTTCACGCCGCCGCTCGCGTCGTCACCAGTCATGGACGGACCAGGCCGCGCTCGACGTAGCGAGAGATGAGATCGTGACGCCATCGGACCAACGCCTCTTGATAGCGGCTGAGGATCACGCCGTCACGACGCAGCACCTTGAGTCCTTGATGGACGCGCTCCATGTTGAACGTGTCCTGCTCAGCCACCATGGCCAGCTTCTCGAGTCCGGCCGCATCGGTCCAAGGGTCGTCGGGACCGAGATGAACGACGTCAGCAGGAGGTGGCCGTTCGCCACTGAACGGGGCGAGATACATCATCTCGAAGATGCACGTCTCGTGGTCGTCGCCGTTGGGGCGGAACCGGTACACGATGCGGTTGAAGGCGCCCCACGGATGAAAGTTCGGGAATACGAGGTAGTTCCAGGCGTCGAGGAACTCGGCGTCGGTGAGTTCGTCGACCCGATCACCGAAGGTGGGGCGGAATCGCTCTCGACCGGCGGCCGACAGCACGCCCCGCAGCGTGTCGCCGGGCTCGAACGGGATGGGCAGCGGTTCGCCACCTCGTACGTCGAGGGCGTCGCGCAGCATCTCTTCCTCGGTGGGCACGTACGCCAGGAGCGGGCAGGGAATGCCTTTGGGTGAGATGTTGCGAGCCGTGTTCCCCCAGACATCCACCTGGCTCTGCGGATCGCCGGTGTAACTCATGGCCTGTGGGTGGGTGGCGTTGACATGGAAGCCCTCGCTGAAGGCCTCGTTGGCGATCTTCCAGTTGCATCGAATGATCCGGGACGCATGAGCCGCGACGTATCGGTGCTCGAAGTCCCAGCGTTCGAAGTGGCGCTGGATCTCGGGCCCGAGGAACTCCTCGAGGGATTCGGCGTCCGGGTCGGGGTTGATGAACACGAACCCTGCCCAGGTCCCCACGCGGAGCTCTGGCAGCGCCATCTCGTCGTGGCGCCCCTCGAGCTGGGGAAAGTCCCACTCGGCGGGGATCGTCTTCGAACGCCCGTCGAGGTGCCACGCGAATCCGTGGTACGGGCACCGGAACTCGCTGCATCGGCCGTCGTAGGTCTTCAGGAGGCGGCCGCGATGTAGGCACGCATTGGGGTAGGCCTTGATCTCGGTGTCACTCACGCGGGTCACGAGGTAGGACTGATCGGCGATCTCGTAGACGATGTAGCTGCCGACGTGGGGCAGGTGCTCCTCTCGGCAGGCGAACTGCCACACGCGGCTCCACAGGTGCTCCTTCTCGAGCTCGTGCCACCGTCGTGTGAGGTACCGCTCCTTGGGGATGTCCGCCAGACCGTTCAGGTACGGCGACTCAGCCCGCAGGAAGTCCGGGACGGGACGAGAATCGGCGTCGAGAAGGTCCTGCCAGCTCGTCCCGGGGCTGCGTGCCAGCGCCAGCGGGTCGGTGACGTCACGTTCTGTCAGGCTCATGGTTCGCATCCTACGCGGATATGAACAAGGGTTCAATTTCGTGCTGCGGTCGGGGCATGAGCCGTGAACTCCTCGTCGACTGGTGCAGTTTCAGCCCTGACGTCGCCGAGTTTCGGCCACCGCCTACTCCCCGGTGAACGTCGGTGATCGCTTCTCGCGGAACGCGGCCACCCCTTCGGCATGATCGGCCGACTGGAAGCACGCCAACAGGGTCTCGCGACTCGCGTGCTGATGGTCGAGAACAGGTCGGGTGAAGCCCTCGTAGAGCAATCGCTTGGTGAGGCGGTGTGAGAGTGGTGATCCGGCGTGGTACCGCTCGGCTTCGGTGTGGGCCGCCTCGAGCAGGTCCTCCGGCTCGACGACCGCGCAGACGTAGCCCAGGTCGACGGCCTCGGGCGCGTGGAGCCAGGCACCGGAGAAGAGCAGGCGAAGCGCCGGCTGCAGCCCGATCTGTCGCGGTAACAGCCACGTGCCGGCTCCCGTGTCCGGGATCAGCCCTCGGTGCGCGAAGTTCCACGCGAATCGGGCCCGGGCGGTGGCGATCCGTACATCGCCGTGGCTGGTCAACTCGGCGCCCAAGCCCACCGCCGGCCCGTCGCACGCAACGATCACGGGCTTCGGACACGCAGTGATGTTCCACCAACCGGAATCGTCCATCGTCGGCACCTTGATCCCGCGTTCGCTCGGCGCGATCGACTCGAGAAAGCCGAGATCGATGCCGGCACAGAACGCGTCACCCTGGCCGGTGAGAATCACGGTGCGGACCTCGTGAGACTCTGCCGCCGTGACGAGGTGGGCATACATCGACTCGATCATGGGATAGGTCAGGGCGTTGCGTCGCGAAGGGTTGTCGATGGTGATGACCGCCGATCTCCTCACGACCTCGTAGCGAACCTGGGCATTGGGGTCGGACACGGTCAAAGCCCCAGCGACTTACCGATGATCTCTTTCATGATCTCGGTCGTTCCGCCGTAGATGGTCTGGGCCCGACCGTCGCGCCAAGCCCTCGAGATCTCGAACTCATCCATGTACCCATACCCTCCGTGCAGCTGAAGGCACTGATCGTTGACTCGTTTCTGGAGTTCCGTCGTCCACCACTTGGCCATGGCCGCTTCTTCTGGTGTGAGGACCCGATCGTTGTGCGCCACGACACAACGGTCGACGAACGACTGACCGATTCGGATCTCGGTAGCCAGTTCAGCCAGCGCGAAGCGGCTGTTCTGGAAGGAGCCGATGCGTTGGCCGAATGCCTGGCGCTCCTTCACGTAGCTCAGCGTGAGGTCGAAGCTGTACTGGGCCGCCGCGATCGCCGACACGGCAATATTGAGCCGCTCCTGGGCCAGGTTGAACATCATGTAGTAGAAGCCCCGGTTCTCCTCTCCGAGGCGGTTGGCGGCGGGCACCTCGCAATCCATGAACGACAACTCCGCGGTGTCTTGGCTGTGCCGCCCGATCTTGGCGAGGTTTCGGCCCCGCTCGAACCCGGGCATGCCACGCTCCACGACGAGCAGCGTG
>JANOKQ010000173.1:0-2419 GCA_031419375.1 Acidimicrobiaceae bacterium | reverse complement strand
GACGACCACCGTCGTTCGCAATGCCAGCGGAGAGCCGACCGCAGAGCTGACGGAACATGCTCCGGGGACTGTGTTGACGTACACCGTTCGGCTCGTGCGGTTCACCGGCGAGACCCTTGCTGACGCCTCCAACGCCTCGTTGGCGGACGCGCTCGCGAGATTGAGTCTTCCTGGCGCATTCGACTCGTTGCGTGACAAGGTGGCCGAGGCCGCCGACGGCGGAAGCGTCGTCAAGCCGCCCCCCGAGTTCCGCTGGTGAGTGTCGGCTGGAGACCGGCCGACAAGAAACGAGATCGACAGCTGCTGCAATCGTTCACGTGTGCAGCGAAGAAGGCGCCCGAGTACCAAGCGGAAGTTCAACGGTACTTGCGGAACAAGGCCCAAGCCGCCGTCAACGGCGCGCCGAGAGCTGACGATGCCCACCTGCTGTTGCTCTTCGACGGTGACGTGGTGGCCGGGATCGTTATGCACGCGTTTCGCCCGAAGCTCCCGGCCATCGGTGACGTCACAGCTCGTGCCGTCGAGTACATCGGCGTGTCACTCGCCTACCAAGGTCCTGAAGGGAAGTTGCTCAGCAACGGCAGCCGCGCATCGGTGCAGCTGCTCGGTCTCACGTTTGCACACATCGCCTCCTGCCCGGTCCAGCCAGAGTTGATAGCAGCCGCCATCCACAAAATGAACGTGCCGAGTGCAAGGCTGTTCGCGAGATTCGGTGTGGACCGCATCGAATCTTTGGCCGAGCCGTACCGATTGCACTGGGCGGCGTGGGACCAGTCTGCCTGGCTAGGCCAGCTCCCTGACCCACTTCCATGACAGTACTGCCCGGGCACTCGGCGGCCGCTCTGCTGCCAGGGCTCGAGGACGGCAGTGTCGAGCCCTCCGGCGGTCCCCGCGCAGCGAGCGAGGATTTGCGGCCGCGTTGTCCTCTCCCATAGCCCACGTCCCGGTTGTGCAGCACGTGGCCTCGTCGTCGCCCTGGTCGGAGTCGCGCTGGTCACCAGCTATGGCTGGATCAGCCGGGGTCAGGCGCTGATGGGCGTGACGCCGAGCGGGTGAGGCGCGGCCTCGCCGCGCTCAGACCAACTGTTCGGCTTGCAGACCTGAGGCCACCGACTGAGCATTGGCGCACGAGGAACGAATGGGTAGGCGTTGACCGGTTCCGTCTCGACGAAGTGCTCCGACGGCGTGTGGCAGCGAAGACAGGCTTGAACCTTGTCCGCCCCGCCGTCCCGGGCCGTAACGAACCGTGCCCGTGTGGCAGCGGAACCAAGTGCAAGCGGTGCTGCGGCCGAGGCAACGCCGAATCGTCAGGCGCGTCACATCACTGATCCACGTCGCCGGTCGAACATGCGAGGCTTCGTGCGTGGCGAAGTACGACCCGTTGTTCGAGCATCTGGGCAAGGCCCCGATGGGCCGCTCGAGATGTCGCTCGAAGCGGTCGGGGCCCTTGTTGGAGGCCTACCCAAAATGGGCGCACCTGCACAGCGCATGGTGGGCGAACGAGACCGACGGACGCCATGTCGAGGCGCACGCGTGGATGAACGCGGGACGCCTCGCTGAGCACGTCGACTTGAACCGTCAGATCGTCAGGTTCAGCGCCGCACGGTAGAACCGCGGCGCATGACCGGGCCGACTGCATCTGACATCGCAGCGAGCCATCACCGGTTCGATTGTGGCGGTCTCACGATCTGGTCGGCGATGCGCGCCAACACGAGTGGCGCGATCGATCTCGGGATGCCCGAGCATCGACGGTTCGTACTGGACTGGCTGAATCGGTGGGGCTGCCGGCTGGAGAAGGGCCGAGACGGCAACGAAGCGGGGACGGTGACGGCACTCGAGCACTGGTGGCGGGACCAGCAGGCGCAGCTCGGACCGATCATTGGGGTGCAGTTGGCGGACATTGCCGACAACCAGATCGAGGTGGCCGCAACGGCGTTCGATGAGCTGTCACGGTCGGGCCTCGCTGCGGTAACCCGGAGCACCGGCTAGTTGACATCACTCGACCGCCATGTACAGTGAGGGACGTGGTTTCGACGTCTCAGACTCTCTTGTGTCCGCTGGTGGACCGCGACGCGGTCGTGTCGGTGTATGTGCCGGGGCGGACACCGACGGAGGCTCCTGCGCGCACACTTCGCTCGCACCACACGATGTCTGTGGGACTATCGCTACGGCCTCGACGCACGAACCGGCTTGCCGGCCAGGAACGCATGTACTCGCTGGTCAACCTTGCGGCTGCCGTGCTGGATCGACGCGGTCAAGAGGAAGAGGCCAGAGGCGCAGCGCAGGTGGCCACAGTGCTCGAACAATGGGCGAAGGAGCATGTTGACCCGGACGAGCTGCTCGACTACCGGGTCACCGGCCGCACAGCGAACCACAACCTGTTCGCCTTGGCGCTCACCACGAACCGCTTGTTCGAAGT
>JANOKQ010000172.1:0-6681 GCA_031419375.1 Acidimicrobiaceae bacterium | reverse complement strand
GCAATGAACACCTCGGGGCTGGCGATCAGCTCGCTCCCGGCCGAGTGGTGCTCGCCGATCCACGCCTCGGCATACCCGAGTTGGTCAAGGTGCTCGACAAGTTGCAGATCGCGGTGCAGCGCCAGCGTCGGGTTGATCCCGGTCCTGTGCATCGGCGGCATGAAGATCCCGAACCGAAGTGGATTGGCAAGAGGCTGGAGCTGCGGCATGGCGATCATCGTGACACACGGCTCGCGCAGCTCACTCCGTCGGAGTGGCAGCGGCCAACTGGTCGCGCAGGGCGAAGCGTTGGATCTTGCCGGTCGCTGTCTTGGGCAGCACGTCAACGACGACGAGACGGCGCGGTCGCTTGAACGCAGCCATCGAGGCCCGGCAGTGCGAGTCGATCGACGCCTCGTCGATGGAGTGGCCTGCCCTGGCAACGACGAAGGCAACCACCTCCTCGAGCCCGTCGGCGTTGCGCAATCCAACGACCGCCGCCTCCAACACATCGGGATGTTCGATCACCACGCTCTCCACCTCGGCCGGCGACACCCAGATGCCGCCGGCTTTGATCATGTCGTTGTTGCGCCCGAGGAACGTCCAGTGATCGTCGGCGGAGCGTGTGTACACATCGCCGGTACGCAGCCAGCCGTCAATGCGGAACGACAGTGCGGTGGCCTCGGGGCGATTCCAGTAACCAACAGCAGTCGACGGTCCCCGCACGTGGAGGTAGCCGGGCACGTCGGCTGCGTCGACAGCGTCGTCGGCGTCATCGCGCAGGCACACCTGGTAGCCGGGCACGACCACCCCGGTGCTACCGGCGCGCTGGTCGTCGATGGTGTTGGACACGAAGATGTGCAGCGCCTCGGTCGAACCGATGCCGTCGAGCACCGCGTGGCCGAAGCGTTCGCGGAAACGGCGATGGAGATCGCCTGGGAGGGTTTCGCCGGCGGTCATCGTGGCTCGCACCGAGGCAAACGTCTCGCTGGGAACACCGGCATTGGGCAACCCGGCATCGAGCAACCCGGCGACGAAGCCGGGGGCGGCGAAGAACAACGTCGGCTGCTCGGCCACGATGAGCTGGCACGTGCTCGCCGGAGTGGGCCGCTCGGGTTCGAGGATCACGGTCGCACCGGCCCCGAACGGGAACGTGAGGGAGTTGCCGAAGCCATAGGCGAAGAACAACTTGGCCACCGACAGGCACCGGTCACCTGGGGTGATCTGCAACACGTGCGTGGCGTACGTGTCGAAGGTGGCCTGCAGGCTGCGATGCACATGGATCACGCCTTTGGGAAGCCCGGTGGTTCCCGAGCTGTACAGCCACAGAGCCTGTGAATCGCGCCCGGTGTCGGCGACTCCCACCTCCGCCGCATCGACGAAGCTCGACCACGCCGCGACCGAAACCGGTGCGCCGGACTCGACGACACCGGACTCGACGACACCGGCGTCGATCACGACGACGTGGCGCAATGCTGTTGCTGCGATGGCGATCGTGTCGATTCGCGGCGCGTACTGCTGCGACACCACCACGACTCCAGCCGCGCAATCGACCACGATCGCGGCAAGGTCGTCGGCGGTCGCCATCGTCGACAGCGGCACCGGCACCACGCCCGATCGCTGGCAGCCGAGCAGCCACGCGATCATCTCCGGCGAATCGTTCATCACCAGCACCACACGCTCGCCGCGCCCGACGCCGAGCTCGCCGAGTGCGCGCTGCACCCGCCACACCTCGCAGATGACGTCGCTGTAGCTGAACGACTCGCCCCGGCAGCGGATCGCAACCCGATCACCGCGTCCCGCATCGACGTGGCGATCGAGCAGCCACTGCGCCGCGTTGTAGAGCTCCATGACGAAACCTCCCTGGGATCAGAGCTTGACGTAGTCGAAATCGAGCGGCTTGCCATGCACCCCGCTCGATGGCGGCGCCACCCAGCCGGCCATCTTGCCGGGCTCGTGCACGCCGACCATCAACGACTCGATGTACGCCCGGTCGGCCGCAGTTGGCAACCACTGCGCCACTGCCGCGTGCCACTCGCCTTCGATGATCAACCGCCCATCGGGACTCACCCGGCGTTCGCGGAACGTGCCGACGTTGCGATTGAACCCGGCGTGCGGGAGCTGGAGGGATTGCCCGATTTCGGCCAGCGCCCGGTTCCATCGGTCGACGCCTTTTTGGCAATCAGCGACGTAGTCGTCGCGCAGGGTCTCGTTCAGCGCAGCCAGCGAGCTCGCCTCGCGTTCTCCGATCCCGGCATCCCTGGCAACTGGCACCATCCGCGTTGCGGCCTTGAGCCGGTGATCGTCGTCGCGGCGCTCCTCCTGAAAACGGCCCTTGATCCCCGACGCGAAGTAGTTCGCCGCATTCGTGGATGTCTCAGCGCCAAACAGATCGAGCGACAGGCTGTAGTGGAAGTTGAGGTAGCGCTGCAGCGTGGCCACATCGATCCCGCCGAACGGGCGGATGTCGTTGGTGTCGTGCTGCTTGGTCAGCGTCACGGTGCGTTCCACCACACGGGCCACGCCGGAAGCACCGACGAACATGTGGTGGGCCTCCTCTTTGATCATGAAATCGCACGTGCGCGACAGCGGGTCGAAGCCAGATTCGCGTAGGGATGCAAGTTGGAACTTGCCGTCGCGGTCGGTGAAATACGTGAACAAGTAAAACGACAGCCAGTCGGTGGTCGGCTCGTTGAAGGCACCGAGGATGCGCGGGTGATCGGTGTCGCCGGAGTGGCGCAGCAGCATCTCATCGGCCTCGTCGCGGCCGTCGCGGCCGAAGTAGCGGTGCAGCAGGTACACCATCGACCACAGGTGGCGGCCTTCCTCGACGTTCACCTGGAACAGGTTGCGCAGGTCGTACAGGCTGGGCGCAGTGAGGCAGAGGTGGCGCTGCTGTTCGACCGATGCCGGCTCGGTGTCGCCTTGCACGACGATGAGGCGCCGCAGATCGGCCCGGTACTCGCCGGGCACCTCCTGCCATGCCGGTTCGCCGAGGTGGTCACCGAACGCGATCGTCCGGTCCGGCGTGGGCTCGGCGAGGAAGATGCCCCAGCGATAATCGGGCATTGGCACGTGGTCGAAGTGAGCCCAACCCTCCTGCCCGACGGCGACGGCCGTGCGGAGGTACACCGGGTTGTTCTGGAATGCGACCGGGCCCATCTCGTTCCACCATTGGATGAACTTCGGTTGCCACGACTCCAACGCCCGCTGCAGACGGCGGTCGTCGGCGAGGCCGACGTTGTTGGGGATCTTGGCGTCGATGTCGACGGCGTTCATGCTGGACATGTGGTCATACCCTTGCTCGGTCGTAGGTCGGTCGGGTTCCGGTTCCGAACCGGCGCAGCGCGCCGTCGGCACCGACGGCGTTGGGCCGTTGGAACACCCAGTTCTGCCACGCCGTGAGCCGGGCGAAGATCTTGGTCTCCATCGTCTCGGGGCCGGCGAAGCGGAGGTTGGCCTCCATCGCCGTCAGCGCGTCGGGCGAGAAGCTGTTGCGCTCCTCCAGCATCATCCGCACCTCATCGTCGAAGTCGATGTCGTCAACGGCGATGGTGACCAGTTCAGCGGCAACGGCGTCCTTGGCAGCAAGGTCGGTATCGAGTGCGGTGAGGGCTATAGCGAGGGCCGCGTCGCGGCCCCAGAACCGGGTCTGCATCCTGGTCAGACCGTTCGACATCAGGAACAATCCGTCGTTCGCCGCGGTCAGTCGCACAATCGGTGCCGGCTGGCCGCCGTCGACCGGCTCGCCGTCGAACATGAACGACCGGTCGGCGGTCAGGGCGAGCTCGGCGAGCACGCCGGCGAAGCAGCTGCCCGGCTTGATCAGCGCCACGATCGTGCGCGCCGACACGTCGAGCCGTTTGAGCGTGCGCGCCCACTGCAGCCGGGCCTCACGCACGAGCCAGTCGTCAGCGGCACCGACCATCACCTGCTCGGCCGCCATGATGGCCGCCGGGTCGCCTTCGGTGGCAACGATCCATGTGCCGATCTCGAGCTCATTGAAACGCAGGTGCAGCAGCGCGTGATCCAACTCCAGCGCGGCGGCAATGATCCACGCCGAAGCGCCAGTCGCGAGCAGCTCGGCAGCAGTGGACGGTTGCGGGTCGGTCGGGGCACGGACCGTGAGCGTCGCCGCTCCCAGCTCGCGGTCGATGATCACATCGACGTACCGGGACCGGAGCCCATCATCGACAACTGCGGTCGTGCTACCGAACGCCGGCAAGGCAATGCCGGCAGCGGCCACCGGACGGTCCGACTCCGCCGCGCGGGCCAATGCTCGAACGGCGACCACGTCGGCGAAACTGCTCTTCGGTGCAAGGTGATCGACCAGTCGCCACTCGATGGCTTGCTGTCCCTTCACCCCTTCGGTTCGAGTCGAGAACGCATCGGCTAGGTCGCGTCGAACGAACCGCTTGTCGACCAGGCGGGTGAGCCCACCGGTTCCAGGCAGCACTGCAAGCAACGGCACCTCGGGCAGCGACACCGCTGAGGCGCGGTCGTCGATGAGCACGATCTCGTCACACGCCAACGCGAGCTCATAACCGCCGCCCGCCGCGGTGCCGTTCACCGCAGCGATCCACACCTGACCGGAGTGCGCCGACGCATCCTCGATTCCGTTTCGGGTTTCGTTGGTGAACTTACAGAAGTTGACCTTGTGCTGGTGCGAGGAGGTGGCCAACATCTGGATGTTGGCGCCGGCGCAGAACACCTTGTCGACACCGCCGGTAACGACCACGGCCTGTACCTCGGGATGTTCGAAACGGAGCCGCTGGACCACGTCGAGCAGCTCGATGTCGACACCGAGATCGTAGGAGTTGAGCTTCAGCTCGTAGTCGGCGCGTAGCCCTGCGGCAGGTGTGACCATCATCGTCACCGTCGCCACCGCGCCCTCGTAGCTCACCGCCCAGTGGCGGTATGCGCCTGGATCCACGCTGAAGCTCACCGCCTGCTGCACCACGTTTCACCTCCGTGTGACCATCGCTGCCGGTGTCGGATGCCCCGGCGCAGCCACGTTACTTCGTGCCGTCGATGACGGTGGCGGTCACTCCACCGTGCCGTAGGCACCTTGATCGCCTGCCGCGGCCGAGTCCGAAACATTGGCGACACACTGGCCTAGGTCGTCGACGAAGGTGTCGATGAGTCCTTCGTGGACGGCGTTGACGGTGCAGTGCAGCGATGGGGGAGGGCCTTGCCGGTCGAGGTACCAGCCGCACTTCCACAACTCGTCGGCCACGGCGAACACGTCGAGGCGAGCCGGGTCGGTGGCACCGAAGGCGAGCAGCGTGGCGTCGGGATCGGCACGCAGCGACAGTTCGCCGATGGAGGTGACCGCTGCGGCGAGTTGCTCGCAGGCACCGCGCGCCGCCGCGGTCAGGCGCGTGTAGCCATCGTCGCCGAGGTAGTGCATGACCGCCCACGCGGCCGCCATCGCCCCGCCGCTCTTGGTGCCGAGCACGCCCGACGAGCCGTACATACCTCCAAGCCAGTTGTCGGTGACAAAGGTCTGGTAGGCCCGCAACGCCTTGGTCCGGTGCATGATCACCGACGCACCCTTGGCGGTGTAGCCGTATTTGTGCAGGTCGACAGAGATGCTCGTCACCCCCGGAACCTCGAAGTTCCAAGGCGGAATCGGGTGTCCGAGGCGGCGCAGATAGGTGAGTGTGACGCCGCCCATGCACGCATCGACGTGGCAGTTGATGTCGCGCGTCGCGGCGAGCGCTGCGATCGCGGGGACCGGATCGATCACGCCCTGGGGATACTGCGGAGCGGATGCGACCACGAGGACGGTGTTGTCATCCAACGCTGCGGCCATCGCCTCGGGATCGGCACGCCAATCAGCACCAACTGGCACGCGGCGGCTCTCCAGCCCGAAGTAGTAGCAGCCCTTTTCAAACGCAGCGTGCGCGCTCGTGGGCAACACCACGTTGGGCGACATGATGCCGCGTTCGGTGCGGCCGCGTTCGCGGGCCGCTTTCACCGCTAACAGGATGCTCTCGGTACCACCGGAGGTCATGAAACCCGAACCGGTACCGGGATCGGCGCCAAGCCAAGCGCCGACGATGTTGATCACATCGGCTTGGATCCGGCGCAAGCTGGGGAACGCATCGGTGTTCAATGCGTTCTCGCTGCTGAAGCGGCGGTACGCCTCCTCGGCCACGCCGATCACGTCGGCACCAGCGTTGTAGGCGAGCGTGAACGCCCGCCCATCGCGCCAACGGACGTCATTGACCTTCATCTCATCGAGGCGGGAGAAGATCTCGTCGCGGTCAAGGCCAGAGGAGGGGAGCGCCATGGGGCGAACGTACCCGGTCAGGCTGGGCGCGGTCGTCTCGCATCAATCACCCCAACAGATGTATCCGCCCATCCATCCGGTGCGGGCGCCTCCCGCGATGCCTGGGCGCCACCACTTGTGTCCCGATCTCGCCCGGATCGGTAGCGTCGAACGAGATGAGAACGCTCGGTGGCCCGACCCGCGATCACGCCCGTCGCTGCCCGTGATTCGCCGCTGACGTGGCTCTCATTTTTGCAATCGTTGCTGCGGTGCTGCTTGGTGGTTCCGACTTCTGGGCGGCGCGAGCGGCACGCACGGCACCATCGATCACCGTGACCCGTTCGGTGGTGGCCGTGTCGTCGGTGCTCGCCCCCGCGCTTGTGCTGTTCGTCGACTCGAGCTTCATCGCCCGCGACCTGATCCTCGGA
>JANOKQ010000171.1:0-2864 GCA_031419375.1 Acidimicrobiaceae bacterium | reverse complement strand
CCCGATGCGGTCGACCGTGAGCGTGACGCGTGCAATCGGCGGTGATCGCTCTGCGGCTGCGGGCGGTCTCGATCGCTTGGCGCGCCAGGAGGCGGGACAGTGCCGATCACGTCGTGCAGTGTCCGGGGGATCGTGGTGACCGTGACCGCGTCGATGCGAATGATCTCGGCCTCGGTGAGGTCGGAGTGGTGGATGACGCAGCAGTCGCCGCCGGCTCGGCTGATCCGGTAGTTGGTCGGGATCGTCACGTGGATGTGTGTCGGGTTGATGTCGCACAACTCGTGGACCAGCAGCCCCGAGTCGTGTGAGATCACCCTCGACCTGCGGCCCAGAGTCGGGCGAGGATGAACTCGTCGATCGGTTTTGGCTGCTGGGCGCAGCGTCAGGAAGCCGAATCGTTGATCGACCGGATCTCGACGAGCGGCCGACCCAGTGCGGCGGACAGGGGTCCCAGGTCACCCGGATCGCTCGTCAGGACCACCTCGCCTCGTTCACGGGCAACGATCACGGCGCTCGCATCGACGATGTCCGACGACGAAGCCCGAGCGAGCAGGCGCCCGCACTCCCGTGCGTGGGTTTCCGTGAGCGGGTGTACCTCGCAACCTGCGAGGAGCCGTGACAGTTGTGCTTGAGGTCCGCCCCGCCAGGCCTGGGCGAGCACAGCCGACGGCACTGAGGGACGGTTCCCCTGTTCGAGCAGGCGCCGATGGAGCGCCCACACGATTCGGTCGTTTCGCTCGGCTGCGATCAACACTCCGGTGTCGTAGGTGTAGCCGCTCACGATGCGCGCTTTCGCTGCTTCTTCGCCAGGAAACGGTCGGCAGCGGCAAGTTCGGCGGCCGTCAGCGCGCCGTGTTCGGCTTCCCAGTCCTGGACGGCACGGAGGCCCACTTCGATCTGAAGCGCTCGTTCTGCAGCTTGGTTCAGCCAGGACGACAGACTCACACCGTGGCGTGCCGCAGCCTCGGAAGCGGCCGTGGCGGTGTTCTCATCCAACGCGACGGAGATCTTGCGAACTGACATGCAAATGACGGTAGCACCTCGTTCGCACCGACGACGCCGGATCCCGCTGCCCGAAGCGGTGAGTGCCGCCGTCGATCCATCACTGGATCGGCGTCGGGCGTCTCTGGCGTCGTCAGACCGTGCTGGTCGTTCGACCAGTCCCGAGCGATAGCGGCGTTTCCGCCTTGGTGAACCGGAGGTTCAGCTTCAGCGTGCCAAGCATGATCCCGGGCTGGTGCAGCCAGTCGTTGCCGTCGCCGTACTCGATCGACTCGATCCGGTCCAGGAGCACCCCCAAGGCGATCTGCTGCTCAAGACGCGACAGGTTGGCCCCCGGGCAGACCCTCGGACCCGTGGAGAACGCGACGTGCCGGGTGATTCCCTCCCGGTCGAGGTCGAAGTCGTTGGGGCAGTCGAACTCCTCTGCGTCGACATTGGCCGCAGCGAAACGCAGATGCAGCAGCGAGCCCGCCGGAACCTTGACGCCATGGAACACCTCGTCCTGAGAGGTGGCACGGGTCGAGAGTCCGTGAGTGGGCGAGCGCATCCGCATCGCCTCTTCGGTGAACGAACGCACCTTGGTTCGATCGTGGCGCAACTGCTCGAACATGCCGGGGTGCTCGCACAACAACTGGGCCTGCTCCTCCAGCGCGTACTGCGTTGTCTCAAGACCGCCGATGATCATCGCGTGAACGATCCCAGCGATCTCGAGGTCGGTCAGGTGGCGGTCGAGCGCCTCGTAGCGGACACCGCACAGAAAGCTGACCATGTCGTCTTGAGGGTCCAGGCGCTTCGCGCGCACGTGTTCGTAGATGTAGTCCTGGAAGCCGTCGAGGCGGGCGAGCATGTTGGAGGTCTGCTCCGGTGTGAGCTCGTGCTTGAGCCCGGTGCCGTGAACAAACGGCGTCACGATGGCATCGCCCCAGCGGGCGAGCTGCGGGATGTCCTCGTGGGGGAACCCGAGAATGCTGGCCATGACGCGCTGGGGGAGGGGCCGCGCGAAGCGGCTGATGAACTCGACCTCGTCATCGCCGATCCACTCATCGATCAGGTCGCTCGCCTGCCGGGCGATCATGTCTCGGTGGCGGAGCGCCCCCGGGCCGACCCACGGGTCGGTGAGCTCCTTGCGGTGCCTGATGTACAGCTCCTGCGTCGGGCGCAGCGACACCATCGACGCCTGCATCAAGTTGTGGTACGCAACGTAGGTGTCCTCCGCCGACATGCCGCGGTCGGCGTAGCCACCGACTCGCGCTTGGCCCAGGCTGGGGAATCGTTCGGGATCCTTGACCACGTGGGACACGTCAGAGTGTTTGGTGAGCACGAACGCATCGGTGCCGGGCATCAGGCCGCCGCCCTCGATCCGGAGGACCGGGGCCTCGCGGTGCAGGATCTCGTACGCCTCGTACCAGTGCTCCTGCGCACCATCGCCGAACAGGTCAACGGCGTCGAGGTCGACGGGGCACGCCATGGGGCTGAGTTCGTGATTGATGTGCTTCGGAAACGACGCCATGGTCGTGCATTCCCCCGATCGAACGGCTGTCGGCCTGTCTCGCAACAGGATTAGCAGAACTGCCGCTTGATTGAGCAGACGAATGATGACGCCGCCCTGCGCGTCGTGCAGGCCGGAGCCTCACCGCGGCGAGCCGGTAGCTCGTCGGGATGGTGAGGTGCAACCGCCGGATCCCGGGTGCGTCGGTGGTCGACCCGGTGGTGGGGGAGTGTGCGGTCTCGTGGGTCTACGAGGCTTGTTTGGCCAACTTCGCAGCATGCTGGAACGAGACGTCAAGGGCTGTTGCGATGTCACGCACCGGGATTCCCTGGCTCGCCATGTCGCGCGCGAGCTTGCGGGACAGCGCGTCGAC
>JANOKQ010000170.1:0-1768 GCA_031419375.1 Acidimicrobiaceae bacterium | reverse complement strand
ATCCGCTGGGAGGCGCAGATCCCGGTGGGAGTCCATGTCGGGCAGCACCGGTGGTAACGGCATCATCGCCGCGAGGTCTTCGTCGATGCGTTCCGACGGCCGGCACCGCAACCCGGAGTGGACCCGAATGTTGGCCTTGTGTTCCAACCAGTCGCCCAACTGGGTGTTGAAGTCGTCGCGGTCAACAAAGCTGCGGCCCGGCAGAAACGACGTTTCCAGATAGCCGTTGGCCCGCTCCACACACCCTTTGCGTTCCGGGTGACCTTTAGCCAACACCACCGACCCCATCCCCAACGTCCCCTTCAACCGCAGATAATCGCGGGTGTAGATCAGCTTCTTGCCGCGCCGCACCGAGATCGCCGGTTCACCGTCATACACCCCGACCCGTGGCACCGCCCCCAACTCGACGAGGAGTTTCAGATGGCCGCCGAGAACATCAGCGGACTCCTTCGAGCCGATCATCCTCGCCACAATCCACCGCGAGTACCCGGGCACCCCAACCAGCACCGGCAACCGGGCGGTCTGCCCGTGACCGACCGGCATGTCGTAATCGGGGAACCACAAATCCCACTGGGCCAACTCGCCCGGCTTGTACTCGGTCCGCCCGAACGCCTCCGGCACCTGGAACACCGGGCGCAACTCGCCCACCCGATCACGCAACACCGTCATCCCACGCGTCCACCCAACCCGCTCAGCGATCACCGTCGCCGGCATATCCGGCGTCGCCGCCAACAACCGGCGGATCGCCGCCAACAACCGGCGGATCGCCGGCTCGAACGCATCCACCGCCGACCCCTCCCGCACATACTTGGGTGCCGCGTCAGCCCGCAACGCAGCCCGCACCGTGTTCCGGGCCACCCCGAGATGCCGAACGATCGCCCTCACGCCCATCCCCTCACCCCGATGCAACCTTCTGATCTCTGCCCATTCCTCCACGTCGATCATTTCCCTTCTCCTGTTCCGGCCGCTATCAGCCGGACGCACACTCATCTCCAACACCACCCGAAGTGGTCGACCCGACAGAAGGGGGTCAGAATTCAACCGGTGACAAGGGGTCAGTATTCACCCGTTGGCGACACTCGAGCGCGCCATTGATCGTCGCAAGGACGGAGCGCTGGCTTCGCAACCGCTCGTAGACCTGCGTCATCCTCATGCTGCTCGGGAGTGAGTTCACGAGTTGCGCCTCCTGCACTCGTGTCCACAGCGAGTGTTCCCGAGCGTGTTCGAGCACGTGGTCACCGCGGAACCGGTGGCACGGCAGCCGACATCCGCGAAGTTCTGCAGCGGCCCCCGGTACCGCCAACAAACGCTCGACCACGGCCGCGTCGAGCGAACGGTCGATCTGGCTGAAGTACATCCTCGATCGGCGACCACCACCCGACGACGCCTCGTCATCCGACTTCTTTCGCGACGACCGCGCACCCGATCGATCGAACGCCTCGCCGGTTGCCAGCCCGGCATCGGCCGCATCCACGCCCATGGCCCGCAGCGCAGGCGTGATCGCACCTGCGCGTCCAGCGATGACCTTGAATCCGCGCGCAGCTGCGTGCCGGTACGCCGTCATCACCGCTTCGAGTTTGGACGGGCTGTCTTTCGAAGGGGCGATCGGTGACAGTTGCAAGTACACGGCGGAGACGAAGTGCGGGACTTCGTCGAGCAGCGCAATCAATCTGTCCAGCCCCTTGGTGTGGCCGCCTACGAACAACACAAACGGTCGTGCCTAGACGTCGTCGAATGCGCCGATCGTCTCGAAGATGCCCGAATAGGG
>JANOKQ010000169.1:0-1727 GCA_031419375.1 Acidimicrobiaceae bacterium | reverse complement strand
AAACCGTTGTACTCACAACACCCATTATGGCAAACGGGGTACGACAGTTTCGGGGACGATTCCAACGAAATCCGAAGAAACACGAAGATTCTTTTCGACTCAGGCGGAACACCCAACATCTGCGCTGGTGGTCCATCGCTGAAACAGATTTCGCCCGTACGCACTCGACTGCCGATAAGTACAACTGTGTCATTTCGGGTGTCCGTGCTCTCCCGATCGTAGAGAATTCTCGTGTCTGTCGGTCGCGATAAGTGTGGGGTGGCCTACCGGGGTGTCGCCACATTGTGTCCGAGCTCGCGTGCGGCGTCGGCCATGCGGACGTCGTAGGTGAGTATCTCGCTGATATCCGCTCGGAGGCGTTCGGCGGTGGCGAGATGGATGGCGTCCAGCGAGCGAAGTCCGGTCGGCGTGAGCGTACCGGCAAGGTTGAGTATTCGATCGTTCACCCGTACAAGGTCGCATCGAGCGAGCACTCCTCGGCCGGCGGTAAGCGCCACCTCTCCACCCGGGAGCAACGCTCGCAGTACCTCCGTCCGAGCAAGGGCGCTCGAAACCCAGAGACGTCGTCGCCGGAGGTGCTTCCGAAGCGCATCGGTGTCCGATTCCCGGACTGCCAGTTTCACCAAGGCGGAGGAGTCAAGATATACCGCTGCCACCTCAGCGCTCGTTCTGGCGAAGTCGGCCCAACACCGCGGAGGGAGGCTCGACGTTCGCCGCAAGCGTCACGGGCTCTGGAAGGTCACTCGGGTCCTCAGTCGCAGGATCGATCTCGCCGGCCGCCCTCATCTGCTCAAGTGCGGAACCGCCGGGGAGAGGTCCGAGCAGCGCGACCGGCCTCCCTCGATCGGTGATCTGGATCGTCTCGCCGAGTTCGACAAGTCGCAGCAGTTCGCTGGCGCGTTGTCGCAGCTCTCTTACGCCTGCTGACGTCATGTGTTACTTGTAGCACATGGTGCGTGGCACCGCAAGACCAGGATCAAAGCACCAGCCCAGCACGCGGGTCCGAATGATCTACAAGCGCGGCTTGACTGCTTCGATCATTGCCCGAAGCGTCGGCTCGGCGGCGGCGGCGTTCGGGAACGTGAAGCCGGGCACGATGATCTCGTCGACACCGAGTTCGGCGTACGCCCTGATCTGCTCGGCGACCTCCCGAGCATTCCCGATGATCGCCGGACGGCCGAGGTCCCGGGCTCGGAGCTTCTCGGCGAAGGCTTGGTCATCGGTGAGGAAGAGGAGCGCAGCCACCGTCTTGTCGATGGTCGCCGGGTCGCGATCGATGTCGCTGCAATGACTCTCCAGAATCGCCAGCTTCCGCGAGAACAGCTCCGGCGTTGCCCACACGTTCCACTGGTGCGCGTGTTTGGCAACGATCTTCAGCGTTCGCTTCTCACCGCCTCCACCCACCATGAGCGGAAGCGGTGACTGCACCGGTTTGGGATCCAGCGGCGCATCGGTGAGCTTCACATGCTCACCGTTGAACGTGGTGCGTTGCTGGCAGAAGAGCATGTTGAGCGCCTCGCACGTCTCGTCGAAACGATCCATGCGCCACTTCAGGGTCCCCATCTCCATCCCGTAGGCGGCGTGCTCGTTCTCCTGCCATCCTGCGCCGAGGCCGAGGGTGAATCGTCCACCGGAAATCTGATCGAGGGTCGCCGCCATGTTGGCGAGCAACGCAGGGTGCCTGTAGGTATTGCCGAGCACGATGGTTCCGAGCCGGATCGTCGGCA
>JANOKQ010000168.1:0-1931 GCA_031419375.1 Acidimicrobiaceae bacterium | reverse complement strand
GCGCGACCAGCATCGCCACCGGGTACGACATCATCAGCGCCCGCATCCACCACCAACGCACGGCGGAGAGGAAGAACGCCGGCACGAACAACGCGAACGCGACATGCAATGAGGGCAGCGCGGCGACCGGGTTGGCCCAGTCGAGGCTGTTGCTCCAGCCGCGCACGAACCCGACGAAACCGAGGTCGTAGAAGCCGCGCCACGTGTGGCGGGTGATCGTGATCGGCAGCGTGTCGTAGCCGTAGCGGGCGTTGCCAGCGATCCACGGGGGCGCCGTCGGCAGCACCACGAACATCGCGCACGACACGACGAGCACCGTCGCCAGCCGCTTCATGAACCGCACCCACAGCGCACGCGATACGACCCAGACCGCGGCGATGGCGACGACGGGCACCACGAAGTGGGAGTAGTAGATGACTGAGCCGACATCGTCGTACCAGCGGATGTCGTTCGCATGGAAGAACCGCTGCTGCAACCACACCGTGGGGTCGGCACCGAAGAACATTGCCCGGTCGATGTTGCGCGGTGCGGTTACCTGCAGCGGGAAGCCGAGCTGATCGGCCGCGCCGTGGGTGGTCTCGTAGGCGAACCACATCGTTGCGTAGATCGCCGCGTCGACGACCAGGACGCCCCACCGCCGCCACGGTTTGCCGATGAACGCGCACAGCAGGAACAACCCGAGCGCGATCGCCACCGAGATGCGGTCGACAAGCAGCCCGTCACGCCGCAGCCGCACCGCATACGCCACCCCGAACACGGCCATCGCCGCTACCCGCACGAAAAACAACGCGTCCCGCGGCACCACCGGGAACGCCTCGGTCGGCGCAACTACCGGTGTGCATTGGCGTTCGGGGGCCAAGGAGCTCTCCCCCGAACGCCAAACCTGCATTACTTGCTGGATTCCTCCAGAGCCCGGCGCACCAGCACCTTGGCGAGGTGGACGCGGTACTCGGGCGACGCGTTGAGGTCGTTCTGCGGATCGGATTCGGCCGCTGCCGACTCGGCCGCATCGCTGACCGAGGCCCCGCCGGCGAGGGCTGCGCTGACCGCGCTGGCCAGGATGGGGGTCGAGCCCATGTTGACCAGGCCCACACCGCTTTCGCCGTTGCGACGCCACGCGGCGACACCCACGATCGCCCAGTCCTGGGCACGCCGGTTGAACTTCTGGAAGCTCCATCCGGCGCCGTTCATCTTCGGTACGCGGATCTCGGTCAACATCTCGTCGGCGTTCAAGGCGGTCTCGAGGAAGCCCTTGTAGAAATCGGCTGCGGCGATCTCGCGGGTGCCGTTCGGGCCCTTGGCCACATACGTGGCACCAAGCGCGAGTGTGGTCGCAGGAAGGTCGCTGGCCGGATCGCTGTGGGCGATCGAGCCGCCGATGGTGCCACGATGACGCACCTGCGGATCGCCCACATAGCCGGCCGCATGGGCAAGCAACGGCACATGCTCGGCCAGTACCGAGCTCTTCTCGACATCCATGTGCCGGGTGAGGGCACCAATGGCGATGTGGTCGCCGCCGTCGCGGATGTACGACAGATCGGCGAGGCGGCCGATGTCGACGAGCACGCTCGGCTGGGCGAGGCGGAGCTTCATCAGCGGGAGCAGGCTGTGCCCACCGGCGATGAACTTGGCATCGTCGCCGTGCTCGCCAATGAGGCTGATCGCCTCGTCGGCCGAACCGGCCCGGACATAGTCGAATGCTGCGGGGATCACTTCGTGCCTCCTGAGGCTGAGTTGCTGGCGACTGAACTATTTGCTGACTGGAGTGCTTTCCAGATAATCATGATCGATGTTCTCTGCGACGCCGGTCAGTCGCCCGCACAGGCGAGCACTGCTTGGACGATGTTGTGGTAGCCCGTGCAGCGGCACAGGTTGCCCTCGAGGCCGATCCGCACCTCTCGCTCGGTCGGCTTCGGGTTCTCCTTCAACAG
>JANOKQ010000167.1:0-5352 GCA_031419375.1 Acidimicrobiaceae bacterium | reverse complement strand
GGTCGAAGACGCGCAGCACGGCTTCGATGGTTGGCAGCAGGTCTTCGCGGGCGGTGAACTCCTCGAGCGCGAGCGCAGGGTGTGGGTTGGCCCCGAGGCCGCCCGCCACGTACACGCGGAAGCCTGATTCGACCGATCCGTCCGCCATTGTGCGGGTGGCGGCGATGACACCGACATCGTTGAACATTGCCTGTCCGCAATCGGTGCTGCAGCCGGAGAAGTTGATTTTGAACTTGCGCGGCAGGCGCTGGCCGAGCGGGTTGCGCACGAAGTGCTCGAACGCTGCTTCGGCCCACGGGGTGACGTCGAGGAACTCGTGCGGGCAGGCCCCGGCGAGATGACAGGCCATCACGTTGCGGACGGTGTCGCCGCAGGCTTCACGGCTGGTGAGGCCGACCCTGGCCAGTTCGCGCATCACGTCGGGCACCTTGGTGAGGTCGACGTAGTGAATCTGGATGTTCTGACGGGTGGTGATGTGCGCCCAACCCCGCGAGTACTCGTCGCTGAGACGACCCATCAAATCGAGTTGTTCTGGGGTTATCGTGCCGGCGGGCAGCTTGATGCGGACCATCTGGTTGGTGCCGCCCTGGCGCTGGCCGTAGACGCCGTTGTTGAGCCGCATCACCCGGAACACGTCCTCGCCGATCTCGCCGGCGAGATACTGCGTGATGGCGTGCTCGAAACGTTCGATGTCGCGGTGTTGCTCGTCGACCAAGTCGCGGGCTGCGGGCACTATCGGTGCGATCCCCATGACTACCTCCGATGGTTGCCGGGTGAATCCCGACTAACCTGATCGACTTTATAGCATTACTCGCCGGTTTCCTCGCCAATTTCCCGTAGCGCGTCTCTCAACGCGAGGCGTAGACGGCGGGCGTGGTCGGCGCTGAGGTGCGCGACGAGGCCTTCGCCGGGACGTCCGACCTCCTCGACGGTCAGCACCACCCGCGGTTCGGCATCGTCGTAGTCGTCGCTGATCGCCACCGCCCACGACAGGCGCTGCGCGTCGTCGGATCCTTCCGGCAGATCGGTTTCAGCGAAGGGGTAGTCGTCGATCGAGCGGCGCATCGCCACAGCCTGGCAGGTACATCACCGTTACATGCGCTGGTAGTTCGGTGCTTCCTTGGTGATGGTGACGTCGTGGGGATGGCTCTCCTCGCGCCCGGCGGCGGTGACCCGCATGAACCGGGCCCCGGCGCGCAGCGCGTCGAGGGTTCCGGCACCGGCGTAGCCCATCCCGCTGCGCAACCCACCGGCAAGTTGGTACACGACGTCGCCGAGCGTGCCGGCGTAGGCAACGCGGCCCTCGATCCCTTCCGGGACCAGCTTCTTGGTGGCCGCGCCGACGGCTGTGCTCTGCGCGCTTGCGTAACGGTCGGAACCGAGGCCTTGCATCGCGCCCATCGAACCCATGCCCCGGTAGGTCTTGTAGCGACGACCCTCCATCAGCTCCATCTCGCCGGGGCTCTCGTCGGTGCCGGCCAGCAGCGAGCCGAGCATCACCGTTTCGGCACCGGCGGCGAGCGCTTTGACGATGTCGCCGGAGTAGGTGATCCCGCCATCGGCGATGACGGGGACTCCGAGTTGGCGGGCTCGCCGGGTGGTGAACCAGATTGCCGAGAGCTGCGGCATGCCTGCGCCGCTGACGACGCGGGTGGTGCAGATCGAGCCGGCCCCCACGCCCACCTTCACGGCATCGGCCCCGGCCGCGACGAGCGCGTCGACGCCTTCTTCGGTGACGACGTTGCCGGCCAGTACGGCGAGATCGGGCCACGATGCCTTGATCCGCTGCACCGCTTTGATCACGCCTTCGGAGTGGCCGTGCGCGGTGTCGAGCGCGACCGCGTCGACGCCCATCGCGTACAGCGCCTCGACCCGGTCCTCGAGCTCGGAGCCGACTCCGACGGCGGCCGCGCAGCGCAGTCGGCCGCCGGTGTCGCGGGTTCCGTTGGGGAACTCCTGGCGCTTCTGGATGTCTTTCACGGTGATCAGGCCACGCAGGAATCCTTGCGCGTCGACGAGGGGCAGCTTTTCGATGCGGTGCTTTTGCAGTACGGCTTTGGCCTGTTGCAGGGTGGTGCCGACCTCGCCGGTGATGAGGCCGGTGGCGGTCATGAAATCGCTGACCGGGCGGTCGAAATCGCTGCCCTCACAGAAGCGGATGTCGCGGTTGGTGAGGATGCCGACGAGCCGGCCGTCGTCGGTGACGATCGGAACGCCGCTGAACTTGAAGCGGTTCATCAGCGCCTCGGCGTCGTGCAGTGTGGCCGTCGCCGACAGTGTGACCGGGTCGGTGATCATGCCGCTCTGGCTGCGTTTCACCTTCTGCACCTCGGCTGCCTGATCGGCGATCGAGAGGTTGCGGTGGATCACGCCGATGCCGCCTTCACGGGCGATGGCGATGGCCATGCGCGCCTCAGTCACCTTGTCCATCGCTGCCGATACCAGCGGTACGGCGAGGGTGATGTCACGGGCAAACTGGGCGGTGGTGTCGACCGAATCGGGGAGCACATCGCTGTAGCCGGGGATGACCACGACGTCATCGAAGGTGAGCGCTTCGAACCGGTCGAACAGTTGGTCGTTGCTCATGTGCGGATCTCCTGGTGGTCTCGAAGGGAGTGGGTTCGTGCGCTTGATGCGGCGCACATCTGTTGCAGCGTGTCGACGATCAGCCGGTGCTCGGTTGCATGTACGCGGTGCTCGAACGACTCGAGTGTGTCGCCGGGCTCGAAGGCGACCTGTGCGGTGGCGAGCACCGGGCCGTCGTCGATGCCGGCGTCGGGCACGAGGTGCACCATCACCCCGCTGTGGGTGCGCTCGCCGCGCTCGAACTCGGCGAACGCCCGCTCGATCGCATGTGTGCCGGGGAGCTCACCGGGCAGGGCCGGGTGGAGGTTGACGACCATGTCGGGGAACCAGCCGAGGAAGCTGGTGGTGAGGATGCGCATCCAGCCGAGCAGCACCACCAGATCGGGGTCGAACCCGCTGACCACATCAGCAAGCCGGGCGTCGTAGTCGGCGCGAGCCTCACCGGGGCGGCGCCGGACGCAGACGTCGGGGATGCCGCTGGCGTCGGCACGGCTGAGCACGCGGGCTTCAGGACGGTCGCACACGACGGCCACGACTTCGGCGCGTAGTTCGACGCGTGAGCAGGCGTCGATCACGGCCTGGGCGTTCGACCCGTTCCCCGACGCCATGATGACGATGCGAGCCCGTGGTTCCATACGTCGACGGTAGAGGCCGGGCCGCTGTGGTCGCGGCGCGCGTGAACGAAAAGTCCGCCAGAGTCGGTGCCGATGACGGGTTCGTGTCCGGCGCGCGCTCTGGAGGCGCGTGTTGGTCACGGACCGGAGGTCGGAGGAATCGAAGGCACCGGCTGGGGGATCTGTCAAGCACTGGAGATGCTTTGATCGCTCGATGTCGAACGCCCGCAGTCGATTTGAGTTGCGGTGCATCCTTGTGCGTAAACAGATGATGCTGGTCATTTTGGGAAAGGACCGCTCAAGCGTCCCTTAAGCCGTGTTTGCTGACCGCACATCCATCTCTCACCAATAGTTCGGACGAGTACTTAGGGGCCATACTTCACCTAGAGTGAACTAGCATCACTGTACGGGTTCTCCCCTAATCGGGGGGTAATTGTGCTGCGCCTTGACTTGGGATTCGGGACCGTCGTAGGTTGCGGCGACTTTTCAAGACAAGGGGTTCGCATGCGGAATTCTGGGAAATCAGCCGGAGTGCTTGGTGTGTGTGTGTGTGCTGTTGGGTGGGATTGCCATCACGGCACCCGCTCGTGTAGCGGTTGCTGCGCCGCTGACAGCTGCGCCTGAGCCGCCGAAGGTACCGGGCGAGCCGCCTGTTTTTGGCACTTCGACGGCGGCGCCCGGTCCGGAGTTGGTGTCGTTTGATCCTCCGGCGGTTGCTCCTTCGGCGCCAATTGTTGTGGCTCCCAGCGATCCGCCGCCAGCTGTGCCGTCGGGGCCGATCACACGCGGAATTCCCAACACACCGCCGCCACGTTCGCCTCGTCCGGTAGCGGCGGGTTTTGATCCTGAACGATCGGTCGAAGTGGTGAGTCGCCGAGGCGAGTACTGGTCCGAGTTCGAGAATCCCGATGGGACCAACGTTGTGAGGTTGTCATCGTTCCCGGTGAACTACCGTGACCGGGCTGGCCGTTGGCAGAAGATCGACAACCGTGTGCTCCCGGATGCCGCCGGCGTGCCGGTCAGTACTGCGAACGAGTGGAAGGCGACGTTTCGGCCGATGACCGACGGTGGTGTTGTCATTGACACCCCGGATGGTCAGGTGAGCTTCTTTGCGGAGGGTGCGTCGTCGGTAGCGCCGATCATTGAGCCCGACGGTCAGTCGGTGCGGTATGTCGAGGTGCTACCGGGTTCGGATCTGGTGTACCGGGTGAATGGGTTGGGTGTTGAGGAGTTACTGATCGTCAAGACGGCGGTGTCGACGCGCTCGGTGTCGTTCGTGGTGAATGGTGTCGAGTTCGATCGGGGCAGTGCTGGGCTGCGCGGTCGCGGGCAGGGTCTCGCCAGGCGGGTGTCGGTTTCTCGGCCAGAGTCGTTCACTGCCAGGGCTGCGGTGCCGCCGGACGCTCACGTGTTCGAGGTGGAGAATGGCTCGTCTGCTGCTGGTCGCGCCCGTGGTGGGTGGACCCGGATCGTGCTCGGGCTTACCGACGCGTACGTCGCTGGACTGTCTACGGAGGATTTTCCTGTTGTTGTTGATCCGACGGTCGTGGTGAACGTGAGTCCGCCGTGGGTTCGTTCGATTTTGGGTCCCGGTTTGAATACGCAGAGTATTGATGGGTTGGTTCGGGTCGGCGATCCGTTCATCGCTGCATTTCCGTCGGCGCGTTGGAGGGCAACTGCACAGATCCCGTATTCGGCGTATCTAGGTGCTGATGTAGAACGGGCAGAGTTGTTCACGAATTTTGTCGCTGGGACTGGCAGTGGCCCGAGGGGTTTGCGGGTGTGGTGGGCGGACAAGGAGGCGCCGGCGACGCTGGACGAGATCTGGGCTCAGCCACCGCGAGCGTTCACCGGTAGTGGGTATTTTATCGATGGTGCCTACGAGTTTCCCGAATTGGTCTCGACGATTGGTGTCGGCGCCCAAAGCCACGGACCTGGCCTGACTTGGTTGTATGACTATTGGACGTCGAACAGTATTGATTGGGGGACCTTGTGGTTCGTGGGGGAGGAGGCCCCACACCAGTACACGCTGAAGCAGTTCTCATTGTCGATCGACCTGTACATCAACCGCAAGCCAACGGTGACGATGGCCGCAGGGTACCCATCGCAGGATGGTCGGAGGATGACGTTAACGGTGAATCCTGGTTCGGAC
>JANOKQ010000166.1:0-3976 GCA_031419375.1 Acidimicrobiaceae bacterium | reverse complement strand
GCCGGCCGACGAGATCCGTCGCGTCGTTGCGGTGTTCCGCGAGTTGCGCTCCGGCCAGAGCGAGGACGGGCGGATTAGGTTCAAGACCCCGTCGGGAACGATGAGCACGGCCGAGGCCATCTCGGTGATCGTGCAGGCGATGTCGTTGGCGGTCCACCTCGGCGATGGTCGGGTGCGTTTCGATGATCTGCTGGCCGGCATCGAGGCCACGGTGGTGCGCGACCCAGTTCACGATTCGGTGGTGTGGCGTGAGTATCTCGACTCCCTCGCCACTCGGTGACGTGGCTGTGGTCGTTGGGCCCGGCGCAGCCGAGTCGGTTCCGGTCGTGCGGTTGCTGGGGATTCGCCACCACGGTCCTGGGTCGGCCAGGGCGGTGGAGCGGTCGCTGCAGGGTGCGCCGCCCGACATCGTGCTGATCGAAGGACCCGCCGACGCCGCCCCGGTGCTCGCCCTTGCTCTCCACCAACAGATGCGGCCCCCCGTCGCGTTGCTGTCGTACGCGCTCGACCGTCCCGAGGTGGCCACCTTTCACCCGTTGGCCAGCTTCAGCCCCGAGTGGGTGGCCCTCACCTGGGCACTTCGCCTTGAGGTGCCCGTGCGCTTCATCGACCTTGCCTCCAAGCACGCTCTGGCCGGGGGCGGCACCAGCGAGCAGCTGTCGCTGTCGGATGGGTGCGACACCGATCAGGCCGGCCCGTCGCGGCCAGCCGATCCACTGGCCGAGCTGGCGTTGGCGGCGGGTTACGACGATGCCGAACGGTGGTGGGAAGACATGGTCGAGCACCGCCGCGATCAACCCGCCGACCGACTCGACGCCGCTGGCGATGCACCTGGCGAAGCACCATGCGAGGCACCATGCGAGGCACCGGACACGGCGATGCCCGACTTGGGCATCGATGAGCCATTCGTGGCCATCGGCGAGGCGATGCATGCGCTGCGGGCGATGTACGAACCCACGGGTGAGCCCATCGATGCGTCCGAGCGGCGGCGCGAGGCGCACATGCGCGCCGCAATCCGCGGTGCGGTCCGCGACGGCTACCGGCACGTCGTTGTGGTGTGTGGTGCGTGGCATGTACCTGCGTTGGAAGGGGCGTTCGAGACGGGGCAGGCTCGCCGCGATACGGCGACGCTGCGTGGTCTCGCCAAGGTCAAAGCGGCCGTCACCTGGGTTCCGTGGACCCACCGCCGGCTCGCATCGGGAACCGGTTACAGCGCGGGCGTCACTGCGCCGGGCTGGTATCACCACCTCTACACCCATGCTGGTGCCGACGTGATCGCCCGCTGGTTCAGCGAGGCCGCGCAGGTTTTGCGCGCTGGTGATCACCCCGTGTCGGCGGCCGATGCCGTCGAAGCGACCCGCCTGGCCGAGGCGCTCGCGGCAATCCGCAACCGACCGCTGGCGGGCCTTGCCGAGGTGGATGATGCGGCGCGTGCCGTGCTTGGGCAGGGCACCGATGCGCCGATGCGGATGATCAGCGATTCGTTGGTGATCGGTCACCAGATCGGCGCGGTGCCCGACGTCACCCCGATGGTGCCGTTGGCGCGCAGCCTTGCCGCCGAACAGCGGCGGTGCCGGTTGAAGCCCGACGGGGCCCGCCGCACGCTCGAGCTCGACCTGCGCCGTCCCCTCGATCTGCACCGTTCCGAACTGCTCCACCGTCTCGGTTTGCTCGGCGTCGTGTGGGGGGTGGAGACCGAAGGGCGCTCCAGCGCTGGCACGTTTCGCGAAACGTGGTCGTTGCGCTGGGAGCCCGAGCTCGAGGTCCGGATCATCGAATCGGCGGCGCTCGGCACCACGGTGGTCGCGGCCAGCATGGAGGCGGTGCTTCAGCGGGCGCGGTCGGCAACGTCGCTCGGGGAGTTGACAGTGCTGCTGGAGGCGGCCCTGCTGGCCAGGCTTGACGATGCGGTCCCGGCCGTGGTGGCCGCGGTGTCGCAGCAATCGGCGATGGCCGCGGATGTTCAACGGCTACTCGACGCACTCCCCCCGCTGGCCCGCACCCGCCGCTACGGTGACATCCGCTCCGGCAGCAGTACCGGCACCAGCACGGGCACCAGCACGGGCACCGGTGATACAGCAGGGTTGCTCGATGGGGTGATCGAAGGTCTAGTCAGTCGGGTTGCGGCTGGGCTGGTTGCCGCGTGCGCTGGCCTTGCCGATGACGCGTCGGCGTCGATGGCCGGTTCCGTTCGCGAGGCGCAGGCGGCTCTTGCCTTGCTCGGCCGCGACCAACTGCTGACGACGTTCGTCACGGCGTTGGCCGAGGTCTCCGAGCACCCTCGCGTGCACGGCTTGGTGCAGGGTTTGGCCACCCGCCTACTCACCGATGCACTGGCGCTCAGCGCCGAAGCTTCGCAGCAACGAGTGTCACGGGCACTGTCGATCGGAACACCACCGACCGAGGCGGCGTCCTTCGTCGAAGGCTTTCTCGGCGGTTCGGGCACAGTGCTGATTCACGACCCGTTGCTGCTGGGGGTGCTCGACGGTTGGCTGGCGACCCTCACCGGCGACGCGTTCACCGACGTCGTACCCTTGCTGCGGCGCACGTTCGGGGCGTTCGAAGCAGCCGAGCGGCGGGCGATCGGTGAACGGGTCCGTACCGGCGAAACGGCACTCGCTGCGGCATTTGTCGAGCTCGATCCCGAACGGGTTGCCGCCGCTCTGGTGACGGTCGGGCAGCTCCTCGGGGTGTCGCCGTGAACGCTTCAGCCGACCAGGAGGCCGACCAGGTGGCTGCGGGCGCCGAGGCCCGGGTGCACGAGGCCGAGCGGCTGCGACGGTGGCGTCTGATCCTCGGTGGTGGCGACGAAGATCATCCGGACGGGACCGGTGTGGAGTTGCGCGGCGACGAGAGCCGCATCGACGCAGCCCTCAGTGCGCTGTACGACGCGCCACCACGGAACGCACGGTCGGGCAAGCGGTCCACTCGAGCCGGCGGTTTGGCCAAGTCGGCTCCGGCGGTGGCGCGCTGGCTCGGCGACATCCGTCGCTACTTTCCGTCAGGTGTGGTGCAGGTGATGCAGCGCGACGCGATCGAGCGTCTCGACCTGCGCCGCCTGTTGCTCGAGCCGGAAATGCTCGAGGCCGTCGAACCGGACATCCACCTCGTCACAACGCTGCTCGAGCTGCAGCACCTGCTGCCCGAAACCACCCGGGCGACGGCACGGCTGGTGGTGCAACGCGTCGTCGCTCAGATCCAATCCCGGCTCGGCCAGCCGGCGGTGCAGACCGTGTCTGGCGCGTTGGCTCGGACCGCTCGAACCCGGAGGCCGCGCCATGCCGACATCGACTGGAACCGCACGATTCACGCCAACCTGCGCAACTATCAGCCGTCGTTGCGGACGGTGATCCCGGAGCGTTTGGTCGGCTACGCCAGGCTCGGCCCGGCCGTTCGGCGCGAACTGATCATCGCCATCGACCAAAGCGCATCGATGGGTGACAGCGTGGTGTACGCCAGTGTGCTCGGCGCGGCGCTTGCCTCTGTCGCCGCGCTACGGACACGGCTGGTGGTGTTCGACACGGCCGTCGTTGACCTGACCGACGTGATGCACGATCCGGTCGATGTGTTGTTCGGTGTGCAACTCGGTGGTGGCACCGATCTGAGCGGGGCGATGAGCTACTGCCAGTCGATCGTTGGTCATCCCGACAACACCGTGCTGGTGGTGATCAGCGATCTGTACGAGGGCACCCCAGGCGGCGACTACATCGCCCGCATTGCTGCGATGGCGCATGCCGGGGTGCGCTGCATCGCGCTCCTCGCGCTGAACGACGACGGCGCTCCGTCGTTCGATCGCGCCGCAGCTGAAACCCTTGCGACGAAGGGTGTTCCGGCGTTCGCATGTACGCCCGACGCGTTCGCCGACCTGATCGCCGCGGCAATCGAACGCCGTGATGTCGGCGCATGGGCGAGCGAGCGCGGCTTCACCACGGTGAGTTGATCCGGTAGATGATCAGCCGTCAATGTCGGCGGGTTC
>JANOKQ010000165.1:0-2290 GCA_031419375.1 Acidimicrobiaceae bacterium | reverse complement strand
CTGTAATTCGAGGGGCCCGAAAGCCCGATACATCCCGAGGAAACCAAGACACGATCACCATACAAACGGGGTGTGACACGGTTACCCCGACCGGCTGGGACCGGCACCGACCACCATACGAACGGGGTGTGACACGGTTACCCCAACCGGCCTGCGGGCCGGTACCGGCAACGCTACTCACGGGGTGTCGCACAGATATTCGACGGGGGCCCGCAGGACCGCCGCCAACGACCTAACCAACGGGGCGGGCCACACCGTTTCCCGGAAGGTCGCGAACCCGCTTGTCACGCCAAGATCAGACTCGATGGCGAATGCCCAACACTTCCAGGCGCACTTCACGTCGGCGTGAGCACGCAAACCGACAGTCGGACAAAACGCTCACGCAAACGTGAAGTCGGGCCGCATCGGCCGCGTCGGGTCAGCGGGTCAGCCGATAGAGACGGCTTCGGTCACGGTGCCGGATTCAACGGCGACGTTGACCCGGCTCGGCGAGTAATCGGCGGTCGTGGCGAGATTCTCACCGTCGACGCTGACGACCCGCATCACCCAGCCGTTGACCTTCGCCGCCACAGCGGCATCGGCCTCGGACAACCCGACGAGGGTGCTTGCCGCCAACTTCAGATCGACCACATCACCGGGAACAGGGTCACCGGGAACGGGCGGCACCGGCGAATCCGGCGGGAACAGGGGCGGCTCGGCAACGACTCCATCAGGAACAGGGGCGGGAACAGGAGCGGGACCAGGAGCGGGGACAGGAACAGTCTCGGCGGGCATCGGCTCGGGCATCGGCACGGGGGCTGGATCGGCGAATGCGAGATACTGGTCCTCGATCGCGATCACCGAGTACAGCCCTTGGTCATCGCTCTCGAACGCGTAACCCGGCAACAGCCACACCGTTTCGTCGGCGGCCCACACCTGCTCGAGCGAGGCCCGCACTGCGGTGAGCGTAACGACCATCGGTTCGGCCGGAGGCGCATCGACGGGCATCTCGCCCGGCATCGGCTCGATACAGTCAGCCGCAGGGTCGCACGTGATCGGGCCTTCGACGGCGATGTCGCCGGAACTTGCGCTACCCGACGAGCCGACGCTGCTACCGGAGGTGGCGCCGCCGACGGTCGTCGTGGCGGCAGGGGTCGGAGTTGGGGCACCACCAGGGGCGGGCGCGGGGCCGGCCGCGGGGGGAAACGTCGTGACCGGGGGCTCGACGGAAACTTCACCGGCGGCAGGACCGACATCGCCGTAGCCGGTCATATTGGTGCCGCGGGCGGTGGCCCACATGCCGTTCTGCTGGTCGTTCAGGCGCTGCACCGCGGCCTCGACGCCGATGCGCGGGTAATCGGCACCACGCTCGGGGGTAGCGAGGAAGCCGTTGGCCCACGTGAGTACACCATCAGCGCCGTAGCCAGCGGTGATCGCCATCGTGGTGCGAACACCATCAACGGTGAGATATCCGGTGACGCTGGCGCTCCACTCGTCGGCGTAGGTCTCGAAGTCGTAAGCATCGACCAGGACGCCGAGCGACTCGAACAACGCAACAGCCTTGACCTGGGCCTCATCGGCCGTGGGCACGTTGGCCGGTGGCTCCGGCTCGGCGCAGACCGGGGCAGTGGCGTCAGTGCCACCACCGGCCGGGTCGCCGGCCGGGTAGTACTCGCACGCCATCGTAGTGATCGCGTTCGCTGCCGAACCGGGGCTGAACCACCAGCCCTGCAGCGCATCGGAAGAGACCGTCACCGACGGGCCGCTGTAGTCATCCGGACCGACGGTCCAGCCGCCACCGATCTCGGCACCAAGCTCGCGGACGTCACCCTCGACACCGAGCGCAGCGGCAAGCGCGGCGATCTGGTCGGTGTCCGGCGCAACGTCTGCCGGGAAGAACCACGATGCGGCCGGCGCAGTGAGGTCGGGCACATCACCCGAGTACAGGTACTCCAAATAGGCCGCCATCATCTTGGTCGAGTCTTCTGCCGCGTCGGCCATCTGGGGAGCGGATGAAGCTGCGCCGCTCACGCCCCCGGCAATCTCGATGACGGCGGGTGCCGGGGCTGTGGATGCCGGGCCGGCGAGGTCGGTGTCCGCGCCGCAGGCGGTGAGGACGAAGATGAAGGCCGCGCTGGCGAAGGCCATACGCCGGGAACGGGGGAAGCGTGTCATACCCATTCGACGCCCGTGGGGCCCATTGTGGTTCCCGACTTCACCAAGAATCCAGCACACCGGCACCTACGATTCGGCACCAGCGACCAGCACACCGGCACCTACGATCTGGCACTCACGATCTGGCACTCACGAT
>JANOKQ010000164.1:0-2040 GCA_031419375.1 Acidimicrobiaceae bacterium | reverse complement strand
CCGCACCAATCACAGCCGACTCATGTGCAAACAACGTGGCCGCCAACAGCGGGGTGGGGGTGGTCGAATGGCAGTTATAGGTATCACGGCAACGTGAAACAGGTGTGGGTGCGTGAGCTTCGCCGTCGTTCCCGCAACATGTTGGCGGGTGTGTTTGATCATCCGGTGTTCACCGGCCACCCGAAAAGGATTCCTATCATCGACTGCAACCTGTTGGACTTCGAGACAGGCCGCGGTCTACTCGCTCGCCTCGATCAGATCCCTGAGCATCGTGATGCTCGGGGGATCCGCCATACCGTGTCGTCGATCATCGCGGTCGCGATCGTAGCGACACTGTCCGGCGCGAAAAGTTACCGCGGGATCGGCGAGGCTGCCGCTGATCTTCCCCAAGAGGTCTTGGCCCGCCTGCGTTGCAAGTTCCACCCGACCCGCAACTGTTACATCGCTCCAGCGGAGAACACGATCCGCACCACACTCCAACAGATCGATGGTGACGCGTCGACACCGTGATCGGCGCGTGGATCACCGATCAAGACCTCACCGCTCGCCTCGCCTCCAAAGATCAGGTGGGTCTGGTCGGGATCGCGGTCGACGGCAAATGGTTACGTGGCACCGCACACCACACGAATGAGCAGATTGACCTGTTCGCCGGGCTCCTCCACCACAACGGTGCGGTCATTGGACAAACCCAAGTACCAGACGGCACCACCGAGAACCTCGCGTTCGGGCCGCTCCTCGACCAGATCGGCGATCTCGACAGCAAAGTCATCACCGCTGACGCCGCGCACACCAACGCTCAGAACGCACGCGAGGTCAGATGGGTACCAGTGTTGCTTGCCCGTTGGCTGATGGGGTGACGCCGGGTTCGTGGTTGGGTGGTCGTCGTTTGGTCGCGATCGACGGGACGTGTCTTGATGTTGCTGACACAGTCGAGAACGACGAGTTCTTCGGTCGGCCCGGTGTGGCCAAAGGTGAACGGGCCGCGTTCCCGCAGGCGAGGTTGGTTGCGGTGATCGAGTGCCTCACCCACGCGATTTTCGATGCTGTGACCGGGCCGTGCACGACGGGCGAAGTGACGATGTCACGAGCTTTGGCCGGTCGGTTGCAGCCGGGGATGTTGTGTCTGGCTGATCGGGGCTTGTACGGGTTCAAATTGTGGGAACAAGCGGCGAACACGGGTGGGTTGGCTCCACGGTTACCCGGCCAGTGCCAGCTGAGCGTCGTGGCGGTGTTCAGCCGCTCGGTAACGCCCTCCAGAGTCGGCAGCCCGACCGCCCGGGATCCGGCGCAGTGCAATGCGCCCCTCGCTCCACTGTTGCGCTCGCCGACGGTGTTGGAGGTCGATTCCGGCGTCATTGTGGCGGCGCGCACCTGCTTGACGGGGAGTCGGTCGTCGTCGAGAGGGCTAGGAAGAGTGGTCGTGGTCGACCGGACCGGCGCCTCAGCTGCAACCGTCGTCGTAGTCGACGCGACGGGTGTCACAACGGCTACCGTCGTGTTGAGCGCCGTCGGGGCTTGCGCCGGAGACCGAATCATCCATCGTCGTCTGGGCCATGGCAGTCGCGACCTCGAGTGTCGGGACCGGTCTGTTCGCTCCTCGCCACGAATTAGCTGTGCGAGTGGGGGAGGAACTCGTGACCACGTCTTTCAACGAGTGGTTCGACCAACTCGCATGCGATGCTGATCGGCTCCCTGCTGCGATCGTTGCTGCAACCGTCGAGTAGCAGCGTCGACCGCGTGAACCGAAGGTGAGGAAGGAGCAGTCTATGAGGGAACCGTTGCGGGTGGTGATGGCGTTGGCGTTCTACCCGCGGGGTGGCTCCGCGCAAGTAGCGCGCTACCTCGGTGATGCGCTCGGAGTCCACGGAGTTCAAGTGACGTTGTGCTGTGGGTCGTTGGGGCCACCCGGTTCGGCCTCGCACGCTGGAACCTTTTTCGCCGGCCTCGATGTGCAGGCGCTCGATTTCACCGAGGCCGCGGCGTGGTTCGAGCAGGGACGGGATCCGATGGCCGCTCCCGTCCCGATGCAGCCGTCGTTGG
>JANOKQ010000163.1:0-2076 GCA_031419375.1 Acidimicrobiaceae bacterium | reverse complement strand
CCCTGATCGTCGGCGCCATCAAGGTGGTGACCAGCTCGAACGTCGTCCACGCGGCGCTGTCGCTGGTGGTGGTTCTTGCCGGTGCCGCAGCCCAGTACCTACTGCTGGCCGCCGAGTTCGTCGCCGTCTCCCAGGTGCTCGTCTACGTCGGAGCGGTGATGGTGCTGTTCTTGTTCGGTGTGATGCTCACCCGCGCCAAGCTCGGTGCCGACGGCGACCTGAACAACCCCGGCTACAAGCTCGGCATCCCCGTGGCGTTGTTGCTGTTGGGCGTGATGTCGTACGTGCTGATCGACGGCTTCGAAGACACCCGCCTGCCCCATGATGCTGGGCCGGTGCCCATCGCTGCTCTCAGCGACGACATCTTCGGGCCGTACCTGCTGCCGTTCTGGGCGCTGTCGTTCGTGCTCCTCGCCGCCGTGATCGGCGCCATCGTGCTGGCTCGGAAGGACTGACCGGCCATGTTGATCAACAACTTCTTGCTGCTCGGCGCGGTGCTGTTCTGCATCGGCGTGTACGGCGTGATCGCCCGCAAGAACGCAGTCATGGTGTTGATGAGCGTGGAGCTGATCCTCAACTCGGTCAACCTCAACCTGCTTGCGTTCAGCCAACTGCACGGCAACGTCGATGGCAACACGTTCGCGCTGTACATCATCGCGGTCGCTGCGGCCGAGGTCGGCGTCGGCTTGGCCATGGTGCTGCTCGTGTATCGCAACCGCAAGAGCATCTCCCTCGATGAGCTCTCCGAGATGAAGGGCTGACCGATGTTCGCTGCCCAACTGCTCGCCGCGCACGCCATCGCCGGTCGGTTCCTGACCGTCGAAGACGGCGGCGAGGAACACGTCGCCGAAAAAGCGGTGAGCGGCGAACACGTTGCCGCTGCCGCCGGCTGGTTCCTCGAACACGCCTTCCTGATTCCGGTCATCCCGGCGATCGGTTTCGCGATCATCCTACTGTTCGGCAAGAAGCTGCCGATGAAGGGCAGCGAGGTCGGGATTGCGTCGATGATGGCCTCGCTGGTGCTCGCTGCCGGGGCCACCTACCAGTGGATCCAGCTGGCCAACGTGAGCCACGACGTCGAGCCGGTCATCCGCAGTTGGGTGTGGTGGCAAAGCGGCGGGACGCAGTTCGGGCTCGGCCAGCACATCGACGGCCTGGCGGTGATGGCGCTTGTGCTGGTCACGTTCATCTCCACGCTGGTGCAGATCTTCTCGCTCGAGTACGTGCGCGACGATCGTCGTTACACCCACTTCTTTGCCGCGCTCACGTTGTTCAGCGCCGGGATGCTGGCGATGGTGCTGGCCGAAAACATGGTGCAGCTCATCTTGGGCTGGGAGATCATGGGGATGTGCTCGTTCCTCCTGATCGGGCACTGGTGGGAGGAGCGGGCCAACAGCGAAGCCGCGCTGAAGGCGTTCCTCACCGTGCGCGTCGGTGACATTGGCCTGCTCGTCGGTACTGCCATCCTGTTCGGTGCGGCCGGTACGTTCAGCATCGCCGGGCTCAACGAGTGGGCGGTCAGCGGCGAGGCCGACAAGACCGTGCTGCTGTGGGCTGCGATCGCGCTGTTCATCGCCTGCATCGGCAAGAGCGGCCAGTTTCCCCTCCACACGTGGCTGCCCGATGCGATGGCCGGGCCCACGCCGGTCAGTTCCCTGCTGCACTCCTCCACCATGGTCGTCGCCGGGGTGTTCCTGGTGGCGCGCCTGTACCCCGTGTTCCACACCGGCCTCGACATCAACATGGCCGGCCAGAGCGTCAACATCATCGCGCTCATCGGCGGCATCACCATCCTCATCGCGGCCGCGCTGGCGTTCGTACAAAACGACATCAAGAAGGTGCTGGCCTATTCCACCGTCAGCCAGCTCGGCTACATGATGATGGGCCTCGGCGTCGGCGCATGGGTGCCGGCGGTGTTCCACATCTTCACCCACGCGTTCTTCAAGTGCTGCCTGTTCCTGTGCGCCGGGTCGGTCGCACATACCGGCAGCCATCACAGCTTCGACATGAAGAAGGACATGGGCGGTCTGGCGCGCAAGATGCCCATCACCTTCATCACATGGATGGCGGCCACGG
>JANOKQ010000162.1:0-15158 GCA_031419375.1 Acidimicrobiaceae bacterium | reverse complement strand
CGGGCATCGAGCCATCGGCGTTCGCAGCAACTGATCCGGCGGGGAGCTCGGCGGCGGCGTCGGCGACATCCGCTACCACTGCAGCCGTTGCCTCGGCCGGCTTGGCGGTTGCCTTGGCCGGGGCCGCTGCCGCGACCACCGACAAGGGCTCACTCGTGGGCAACGTGGCCTTGGAGAACACGATGTACTCGTTGCACAAGATGTCGTAGGCATTGAGCTCGGCGCGCTCGATCAGCTGCACCTCACGGAGGTTGAGGAAGCTCTTGATCGTGTTCTGATCGTCCCGATCGACCACGATGAGTGCCTTGCCCTCGATGCCCAGCGACGCCAACGCGGCCTTGGCCGACTTGGTCCGGGGCGCATCGAAACCCCACTCGTCGACGATGATGACCTTGCCCTCGGCAGCGCGATCCGACAGCGCTGAGCGGAGCGCCAGCTTGATCATCTTCTTCGGCGTGCGTTGGTCGTACTTGCGCGGCTTGGGCCCGAGGGCCACACCACCGCCACTGAAGTGCGGCGCCCGGGTGGAGCCCTGACGAGCGTTGCCGGTGCCTTTCTGCTTGAACGGCTTCTTGCCGCCGCCACTGACTTCGGCACGGGTCTTGGTGCTCTGCGTCCCGGCGCGGCGGGCGGCGAGCTGCGCCGTGACCACCTGATGCAACACGGGAACGTTGGGCTGGATACCAAACGTTGCGGCGTCGAGGTCGATATTGCCAGCCGATTTGCCGGCGACGGTCTGAACGGCGATCTTCTGGGTAGCAGTGGCGACCATGATCAGTTCGTACCCTTCTTGTTGCCCTTCACGGCGTTGCGGACGATGACGACGCCGCCGTTTGGTCCCGGAACCGAACCCTTCACCAGCAACAAGTTGCGCTCGGCGTCGGCTTCGACCACTTCGAGGTTCAACGTGGTGACTTGCTCGTGGCCCATGTGGCCAGCCATGCGCACACCTTTGAACACGCGCCCGGCGAAGCTTGCCTGGCCGATGGAGCCCGGCGCACGGTGGTGCTTGTGGTTACCGTGGCTCGCCCCTTGGCCCTTGAAGTTGTGACGCTTCATGCCGCCGGCGAATCCCTTGCCCCGGCTGACCGCGGTGACGTCGACCTTTTGACCCTGGGCGAGCTGGTCGACCGTGATCTCCTGGCCGACTTCGAAGCCGTCGACAGAGTCGAGGCGCAGCTCGACAAGCCTGCGTCCCGGCTGCACACCAGCTTTGGCAAAGTGCCCTGCTTCGGGCTTGGTGAGCTTCTTTGCGTCCTTGTGCCCAAAGGTCACCTGCAAGGCGGTGTACCCGTCGCGCTCGGTCGTTTTGACCTGCACGATCCGCGCCGGCTCGACGCGGAGCACGGTGACGGGAACGACTTTGTCGTTCACCCACACCTGGCTCATGGCGACTTTCTCGCCAACGATCGCTTTCAGTGCCATATCGGCAGCCTTTTCCGTTGGACCCGGCGGACGCCGGGCATCTGTTTCACTGCTGGCCCGGATGATCCGGCGCCATTCACACAGATGCTCCGCCGGTCACGTGACCGCCGGAGCATCGTTTTGAGTTCTTGCCGTGTGGTCCCCCTCGGTGTCCCCGGAGGGGATGTGGAGGGGCGCAGACGGACGCAAATTGACTGGGCAACGCTACCGGGCGCTAGGTGGGCTGGCAACCCCACTTCCGGTACCGTTTACTCCTGCATGCAAACGCCCCACTCTCGCGCCGCGCCCCTACGCAACCAGGTTCGGCACAACCAGGCCTTGCGCACCCCGGCCGATCGTGCAGTGGTCGGGCGATGACCAACCTCGAACGCCAACGGGTGTTCGGTCTCGACTTCGTTACCGGCACGACCGTGGCAGAACTTGCCGACAGGTTGCTGCGGGAGGCGTCATCGGCGACGACGCAGTGGCGCTGCCTGGTCACCCCGAACGTCGATCACCTCGTCCGGTACAGGAGTCACGTCGACGAATACACCGTGGCCGAGCACGCATTCATGGTGCTTCCCGACGGTATGCCGATCGTGTGGGCGAGCCGTCTTCTGCGCGCCTCGCTCAGTGGCCGGTTGCCGGGCAGCGACCTGTTCGCCCGCCTGTGGCCACAGATCGCCGAGCAGTCCACGCCGACCGTTGTCCTTGCCGCGAGCGAACGCGTCGCGTCGCTGTTGCGCGCCGAGCACCCCAATGTCGAGATGATCGTTGCGCCGATGTTCCACCTGGATGATCACGAAACGATCGAGACCTTGGTGACGCAGATGGTTGACGCGTCACGGCGGATCGACGCCAGGCTCTTGTTCATCACTGTTTCGATGCCCAAGAGCCACCTGCTTGCTTTGCGCCTCGAGCAGCGCTGGCGTGACGATACGACAAACGCGCTGAGCGACAAGCCAACAGTGATGCTCGTCGGTGCCTCGCCGGAGTTCTACCTCGGGCTCACGAAGCGGGCACCACGGTGGATGCAGCGCAGCGGGTTCGAGTGGCTGCACCGCCTGCTGCTGGAGCCGCGGCGGATGGGGCGGCGTTACCTGGTCGACGACCCGAAGTTCATGTTGATCGTTTGGGACGAATGGAAGCGTCGACGAAGGAGTAACCGGTGACCGGCGAGCTGGTGCCGGCCGTGTCGGTCGTGATCCCCGTGGGATCCGTCGACGAGTCGCTCGAACGTCAGCTGGTAGCGGTCCTCAAGCAAACCGATTCGCCCACCTTCGAAGTGATCCTGGCCCGCAATACCGCAGATGCCGGACAGGAGGCCGAGCTGAGCCGTCGAGTCGCCGAGATCGGCGACCCGCGTCTGAGGATCGTCGATGCGACAGCGAAACGCAGCGCGTCGTTCGCCCGCAACGTCGGCGCGAGGACTGCTCGGGCCGGGGTGTTGGCGTTTTGTGACAGCGACGATCTCGTGCACCACGACTGGCTTGCTCGGCTCATCGCTGGGCTCGACACCGCCGATGCAGTCGGAGGTCGCCTGATCGACTTCGCCGACACCGGCGAGCTACCGAAGTGGCGGCCACCCGCAACCCCCGATGCACTGCCGACGTTCCTTGGGGTTCCCTACCTGGTGTCGGCGAACATGGCGATCCGGCGAGAACTCTTCGATGCCGTTGGCGGATTCGACGAGTCACTCACCCGCTGCGAAGACATCGCCATCTCCTGGCGTCTCATCGACACAGGCAGCAAGCTTGCGTTCGTCGCCGACGCCAATGTCGAGTACCGCGTGCGCGCCTCGGTGACAGCGATGCTGCGCCAGCACTACTTCTACGGAATCGGGATGTCAGAGGTGCTGGCGCGTGTCGGCCGCCCCGGTGGAGTTGCCAGCGGCCACGAGTCGACCGGCGTAAACGAGTTGTCCGGCGCGACGTCGCTGCTGCAACGATTACGGATGTTGAAGCCCAACAACCAGCCCGGCGGCCTCCGGTCGCCGATTGGCATCTTGCGCAAAACAGCGATCGGAGCCGGCCGCGTCGTCGGGCTGGTTCGCGAATCACGCAGCCGTCACTGAGCGCTGCCGAACTGGAAGGCTCAGGGCTCAGGAACCCGGCATGTGCGCGTCCACGAGGGCGTCACGGAGAGCCACCGCGTTGCGCGCACCATCGTGACGGTCGACAACGGCCGCTCGCGCGGCGCCAACGATCCGTCTGGTTCGCTCCTGGTCGCTCAGCGCCGACTCGATCGCTGCGGCCAACAGATCGGCCCGGCAGGCCGGCACGATCCAGCCCGTCTCGTCGTTGACGACAAGCTCGGGGATCCCGCTGATGTAGGTGGTGACGACAGCGACACCCACCGCCATGGCCTCCATGATCGACACCGGCAGACCCTCGGCGGACGACGGAAGGCAGAACAGAGCAGCCGCTCGCAGTTCGTCATTCACCTCGGCGGGCGCAAGCGCACCGCGGAACTGCACCGCATCGCGAAGGCCGTACGTAGCGACGGCTCGTTCGAGCTCGGGCCGGAACGGACCGGATCCGACGAACACCAAACGGAGCTCACGGCCTGCGTCGCGCAGCATCGATGCCGCTTCCAGCAGGACCACGTGACCTTTCTCGGGGGAGAGACGGGCCGTAGTGAGCACCACCGGCGGCGTGCTGGCGACCGTCTCGGGGCGCGCGGGGAACAGGGCCGGATCGATCCCACACCGAATCACCCTGATCTTCGACCAATCCGCCGGGTCGGCAATCCGTTGGAGCTGCGCATGTGTGAAGTCGCTGACGCACACCACCATGCTGGTTGCGGCGAGCTTCTCGCGTAGCTGCGCCGCGTGCTCCAGGGTGAACTCGTGCCAGCCGTGGATGGTGACGCTCCACGTCCATCGCCGGGCCGGTTGGCCACTGTCGCCACGGTCGCCACGGTCGCCGATCGCGTTGCCGATCTCGGCGGTGTACCACGCGACCGTGGCCGGCACCTGACCAAAGTGGGCGTGGATCGCAGTGATCCCGAGCCGGTCACAGTGCTGCCACAGCACCGCGGCCTCGACGAACTGCATGAGCCGCTTCCCCGAACGGGGTAGGTCGGCGGCGTCGCGACGGAGCAGTCGCACCATGCACCTGGCGACGGCCAGGGGTGCGCGCCGAACAGCGCTCACCATTGCAGTGACACCCCCACGGGCACCGACCGCTTTGATGTAGAAGGTCTCGGCCGCGAGCGCCTGTCCGCCCGCCGTCGCAGCGATCTCGGCCTCGACCGCGTTGATGGACGCGGTGACCACCTCGGCACCGAGGTGGCGCAGGTGGCGAACCTCGTCAGCGATGAACGTGTGCGAGACGCTCGGGTAGTGCGTGGAGAGGTACAGGACTCTCAGCGGGGGGTGCATGTGGCCACGAACTTGTCTTGCTTGCGATCGCGATACATGCGTAACGCCTTGTTGGCCAGGCGCGGCAAGATCGGCATGTCCATGGTGATCAGACCCAACCCCGCGATCCATTCTCCGACATCTGGATGGGTGCGCCGGAGGCATTCGACGAAGGTTGGGAAGTAGTCGGGGTCGTACATCGCCCCGTGATAGTGCACGACGTGGGCGTCGCGCAGCCGTTGTTCGTCGTACCAGCGATCGTGGCTCAGGGGGCTCATGATGTAGTTGTGGGAGTACGGCAACTGCGCGATGGGTAGTCCGGCACGAACCGCACCGAGCGCCACGGCACTCTGTTCGGCGATCCCGATCGCGTGGGGCTCGGCCATGCTGACGTTGCGGGCGGCGAGCAGGTCGAGGCATGTCTGCCGGTACGACCCACTCATCGCCGACCCGACACGGAAGGAGAACACACCACCGTTCCAGTACATCCGGATCGCCTCGTGCTCCTCGTACGTTTCCACGATCGGCAGTTCGTCGACGTTCAGTCCCAGCGCCGCGCAGTTCGCCTGCCACAGGCCGTAGTACGGGTCGCCGGGACCTGATGTGGCCATCTCCCGATCGGAGGGACAACCCATTGCGTCGATCCCGTCGGCAAGCACCAGCGCCGACGGTTCGCGCACGATCAAGATGTCGCTGTCCAACCAGGCCAGCTGCGCGGTGTCGGTTCGCTCAGCCGCTGCGGCCACGGCCTGGGGCTTGTTGAAGAACTTGAACCAGCTGAACTCGTGCGGGTCGTTCAGCTCGACGAGGTCCACCTGCAGATCATCGAACGCCGCGCGCGTCGCTGGCCGCAGCGCCACGCCGCGGCGCGCCTTGACGGCGAACACGCGGGCGTCCGCGTGGCAACCACCCCAACGCCGCAGGCTCTGGATCATCCTGACCGTCTGCGTCTCAAGAAGGCCTGCTTCCACGCAGCACACGAATGAGAGCGTCGAGTTTGTTCTGTCCGGGTGGGATTCCATCACCGCTCGCTTTCCGTTGTCGAGGTGGCCGCCCGGGCCGGTGCGGCGGCCCAGTTCATGGCCACGTCGCTCCAGGTCGACTCGACCAGCGTTGCCGCCCATGCCTCGTCGGCGTTGGCAGAAACACGCTGATAGAGATCGGGATCTTCAAGCAAGCGCGTGAGTGATTTCTGCAGCGACGCCGCATCGCCTGCGGTGTGCACCGCAGCCGTTCGACCGTCGACCAGAATGCCCGCGAACATGGGGTGATCGGAGGCGGCGATCGGGGTTCGCACGCTGAGCGCCTCGAGCGCCGTCAGCGGAAAGCCCTCGGCCGACTCGTGCAGGCTGGGCACGGCAACAACGTCGGCGCGGCGCATGGCCTCGACCACATCGGGGTTGCGGACCCGCCCAGCGAAGTTCACGGTGTGCTCGATGCCGAGCCGCTGGGTCATCGACCGGTACGACTCGAGGTCGCCATCGCCGATCACGGTGACCTCCATGCCGGGTCCATCCGATGCCATCCGACTCACCGCCTCGAGCAGACAGTCGACGCCCTTTTCGCGGCAGACGTTGCCGACGAACACCACCCGCCACGGTGAATCGGGGCGACGCAAGATGCGCGGCGCGGCCGCTGGCACCGTGCGCGACCTGGGGTAGTCCCACGCAGTCACCTTGGCTGCGTCGACCCCCAAGCGGATGAGGGCCTGCGTGGCGTTGCGTCCGTGGTTGGAGACGGCCGTGACGTCGGTCCGATTGAGCGTTTTCACCAGCCGACGGGTCCGCCAGCGTTGCCGTGGGGATCGTCCGTTGAACGAGTCGGCGAACACGGCGAGCTTACGGACCCCATACACGCCGGACCCAGGTGGTCCTGACCAAGCGAGCAGCCCGACATGGGGGAAACCGACGATCAGATGGGTCGGACCGAACTGCTCGACGGCAGCGATGAGGCCCGCTGGATCCTGATATGGATCGATGCCCAGGCATTGGGCATCAATTGCATCCTCGACGGTTTGGGGCGCGGTGGGGGTACCGGCACAGGTGAGCAAACGAGCCTGCCCGAACAAACGCGCCACGCCGACAATCGATTCGACGAGGTAGCGCTGGTTGCCGTAGAACTCGGGCCCATCGAGACGCAAGCGCGCCCAGGTCTCGGCCAGATCACCCGCGTACTGCACGTACACGAGGCGCCCGGTAGCCGGCGAAGGGACCGGTGCCTGGGGTCGCGGTGCGGCAGGGTCGCGCCTGTTCGGTCGTTGCGTGGTCATCGACATCTCCTCAGGAATGATGCTTCAGTCGGATGCCGGCGACGCCTGCGAGCAGCCCGACTCCGCTTGCCGTGAGCGCCAGCGCCCACCGCCACTGCGCGGTGCGGTGGCGCACAAGGCAAACCGGGGTGTGGACGAGCCCGCGAGCCACGCGTCGGGCACCGCGCAGCAGCATCCGTGGCGGCGACAGCGTGCGCAGGGTGCGGTTGATCTGCGCCTCACCGTTGCCGAGCCAGAACTGCCTCCACAGGTGGTAGCCCAAGGTGGTCCGCTCGGTGGCACACGGCTCGTCGACGACCGACTTGGCCGAGAACCGCACCACCGCACCGGCGTCGGCGGCATCAGCCAAGAACACCATGTCCTCGCTCCCGGTCTTGCCGAGCGAATCTCGGAACCGCACTCCAGACTCGGCCAACCACCGTGAACGAATCAAAACGTTTGCGGTGTTACCAACGGCGGGTTCGGAAAGATCGTCGTAGAGCTCGTTCTCCTGTAGGAACGGCTCGTCCCGAAGCCACTGCGGCGCACCCGCGGGGGCAACGAACTGGCGATGCCCGACGACGATGTCGGCACCCGTCACCGTGGCCGCGGCGACCAACTCTGTGATCCATCCCGGGCGGGGGATGCAGTCGTCGTCGATGCACAGCACCACCTCCCCGACCTCACGGGCGAGCTCGAGCGCACGGTTGCGCGCGACAGAGATGTTCGACGACGCGGAATTGGCGTACACCACATCGAGCACCCCGCGGGCCTCGACCCGGGACGCCTCGACCCCAAACGCCTCGACAATGGCGCGAGCATCGGCCTCGGGACTGTCGTCGACAACGACGACGGCAACGCTGGCGTCAATCCGCTCGTTGGCGATCATGTGGGTGATGGTGCCGAGTAATGCCCGGAGAGCCTCGGGCCGGTGGTAGGTGCAGATGCCGATCGCGATGGCGGTGACCGGGCTGGCCGTGCCCGTCACGCGACCGCCTCGGTTACCCCACCGTTGTCCAGTACTCCTGGCTCGTCCGGACCTTGTGCACCAGACTCTCGTGCAGCAGACTCGCGTGCATCGGGAACGTCAGGTTCTGGGCGGCTCAGTTCCGGTTGCGGCCGACCAGCGATGCACACCACCCACGCAAGCATCAGCCACATCGCGTTCCACTGGGACACGAAGATCGATTCCGAGATGGAGATGATGATCGCTCCGACGAGCAGACCGCGAACGAAGATCGCCAGGTCATCGACCTGGCGCGAGACGTGGACCATCCCGGCAAAAAGGGCGATGTACAGCCCGACGCCGATCAACCCGAGATCAAGCCCGAGTTGCAAAAAGCCCGAATGGGCATGCGCGGCGGTGAAGCCGATCATCCGGTTCATGCCATAGGTGACCGGTTCGTTGGCGTTGATCCACAGTCCGAACAGGCCGTACCCGTATATCGGTCGGTCGAAGAACACCGGCACGGACGCAGCCCAGATGTCGGTGCGGCTGGTGAAGGTGAGGTCTTTGTTGTACAGCCGCAAGAAGTACGGAAACACCGTCAACAAGAACACCGGCGACAGCAGCAGCGTGGTGATCGCCAGCACCTTGCGGATCGCAGTACCCGCAGAGGCATGCTCCACTCGGGTGAGTCCGAACATGTACGAGGCGGCGAACACGACGACCACGCCTGCCCCGGTCGTGGCCGACTGGGTGAGCAGCACCAGCAAGATCGTCAGCGAGAGCCACAGCGTGCGCCGTGTCACCCGGACGTTGTAGAAGATCGCGAAGACAACGATGAGCGCGATGCCGAGCACGTTCTTGTGACCGAATCCGCCACCGATCCCGCCTGGGCTGCTCAGGGGGTTGTCCTGACCGGAGAGCGTGTCCACCGCGCTCGACGCACGCGCCCTCGACACAAGGAGCAGGTGGAGGTAGGTGGACGCGACGATGATCCGGGCGAAGCCGGTGAGGATCCGGCGACCATCGCTGGCGGACAGGCGGGCCATGCCGATGCACAGGATCATCGTCGGGACGTACGCCGTGCGCACCATGAACTGCGTGGCGTGGGACTCGACCGACCACAGGTACGAGGCGGTCCCGAAGCCGATGATGCACACCACCGGCAGGCTCAGCCGAAACGACAACCGGCCGGTCAGCAATCCCGCGGTTCCTGCGGCCGCGCACACCATCAACACGAACAGTTCGCCGACGATCCTGTTCCGATCGACCAGATCGATCGCGTATGCCCCAACCAGGATCGTCCAGGCAAAGGCGGTGCCGTGGATCGCGACGGCATGGAGCAGGCGATCGGCCGACGTCTCCGGGCCAGGCCCCGAGCCCGACGAGCGAGGGAACATAGGGTTCGGCGTCGGCCGCAATTCCATCGTTCGACGGGACACGCCGCAGCTTACCGCGAGGTTTCTAGCGTGTGGTGGCATACGGCCCGTCAGCGACTGAGCGGAATCGCGAGCAGCCAGTTGTCGATTCCCACCAGGTCACCGGCGAAGGCGACGGCAACGGTTGCAACGAGCATCACGATCGTGCACCGCAGGTCGACGCGGATCGTGGTCAGGCCGAGGCGGCGGAGAGCGATCTGGCTCGTCACGTACAACGGTATTTCGCTGGTGGCAATCGCGATCACGGCACCGCCCACCCCGATCCAGGAGTACAACACCGGCAACCACACCAACACCCACACGAGCCCGGCGATGTTGGCCCAGACCGCATTGGCGGGTTGACCAATGGCCAAGAACGCCGTGGAACTGGCCCAGTAGAGCACGGCGAACCACGAGCCGCAGGCCAGTGCGGGAGCCATCCACGCTGCAGCCGCATACCGATCGTCGAACATCACCAATGCCGCCGGGACCATCGCGGTGCTGATCGCGCCCACGGCGACGGCCAGCAGCGGCAGGTAGCGGCGTTTCATGTCGCGCAGCACCACACCGACGCCGGGGGTGCCCGATTCGAGGTTGGCCTTGGACAACACCGGGAACACCGCTCGCGATGTCACGCTCTTGATCAACTCCCGCGGCAAGCTGCCGATCGTGTAACTGAGCGCGTAGACCCCCAGCACGGTCGTACTCAACAGCCCGCCAAGCAGGATGCGGTCGATCTGTTCGTTGAAGAACATCACCCCCGTCGCCAAGAACACCCACTTGCCGAAATGGAGCATCTCGGTGCGCGCCGCCCGCTCAAGACGCAATGAGTTCCTGGGACCGTCGAGAACGGTATGGCTGACGATCAGGCGGATGAGATGCAGCAGCACCGATGCCGCAGCGAGCGCGACAATCGACCGCGTCGCCACGGCGACGATGATCACTGCGACGGTGGTGATGATGTGGGCGAACAGGTCAAAGAGAGCGAGCGCACGTTGCCGCGAGTGACGCACCAACAGGTCGTAGTTGGTGGAGGTGGCACCGGCCAGGATCGAACCGATGCCGGCCAACGGGATGATCCACACGAGTTCGTTCACCCCGTATGCGCCAGCGACCGGACCGGCGACGGCGCACAAGAAGGCGAACAGCACGACGCCGCGGATGATCTGCATCGTCCACGAGGTGTTCAAGAACACCGGGTCGTCGCCACGTGGGCTGCGCACGATCGCCTGTCCGAGTCCGCCGTCGGACAGCAACTCGGCCCCGATGGCGATCGATGTCGCGAGGGCCATGATTCCGAACGCCGCGGGGTCGAGGAGACGGGACAACGTGATGCTCGACACAGTGCGGATCAACACCGTCGCGGCGAATGCACCAACGGACCAGAACGGGCTCTCGGCGTTGAACACCCGCGCCGTGATCCTGTCGGGGCTGCCTTCGGTTGTCGCCACGACTACCTTCACGCCGGGCCCCGACGGTGTCGCCGAGACCACCGCCACAGGGCGATGCGGCTCATCCGGGTGAGACCTGACCGGCGCCGAAAACCTCGCAACGACGCAGGTGCGCGCTCATGTCATCGAGCCACCGATCGGTTCCATGGACGCGGATGGCATGTTCGCGAGCTCGCTCGCCCAACGTTGCCGCGGCAACCTGATCGTCCACGAGCGAGATAACCGCGTTGCGTAATCCGGCGGTGTCGGCGATGGGCACGCCGCGGACCACGTTCGCTGCGCTGAGCGCCTCCTGCGCACCTTGGGCGGTGACGATCACCGGCCGCGCACAAGCCATCGCCTCGAGCACCGACGTGAACCCGGCGTCGATCTGGTTCTCGCTTGTCGGCACAGCAACCACGGTGGCGCGGCGGTACAGATCCCGTAAGGAGCGCATGTCGAGATCGACAAAGCTCATCCGGTCAGGAACCATCGTCGGCATTGCGGTGGAGGACCCCGCGGCATCAGGCGACACCGCACAAACCTCGACGTCGACGTCGAGCCCGTCGACTGCGGCTGCCAAGGTTGCATAGTCGCGATGCTCCTTGCCGGCGCTGGCAACCAACGTCGCGTCGGTGGGAGCGGCGCTACCGGGTGTGAAGAAGTCCGTATCGACGGGCGTGAGCAGGGTCACCATCCGGCTGGCGCAGGCCGGGCCAACCATCGGCCGGAGCACCTCAGCTTTGCGTTCCGTCTCGACCGTGATGATCGGGGCCAGATGCAAGAGCCGAATCAAGCGCAGCCACCACCGCACCCGCGCCCCGCGCGGCGTCATCACGTTGAAGCCGATCATTCGCGCCCGCGATGGACGGAACAACGCCAGCAACAACAACGAGAACCCGATCGCTTCTGCATTGCCGTAGACGAACCCGCGACGCGCGTCGGCACGGACGTGCCAGGCGATCTGCCACGACGTGTCTCTGCCGACGATCTTGCCCATCAGTCGGTCGGTCACGGTGAGTTGCAGTCCCGACGTGGACACTGCGCGTCCACCAGTGCGCTCGGCCAGTTCCAACAGCACGTGCCGCGGCCGCTCGCCGTTGTCGATCTCTGCGCGATACGCCGCGAGATCGATCTTCTGGCCCAGCGCAACAACGAAGGTTGCGGGTGTGGATGACCGGGTCGGCATCGTCTTATGGCCTCCAGTGCGCGGGCACGCGGCCCGATGCTAACGGTGTGCAACCTGGCGATTGAGGCAATGTCATCGCCACCGTCGCCGTAACGATCTGGTGCTTGCCTTGGCCCGCACGCGGCGCAGCACACCGGCTTCGTGAGCGACCCCTCGTTCGAACCTCGCTGTCGCCTCCCACGAGTCGTCGGCGCGATGTTCGGCGACGAGCGCCGACCGGAACACCGATTCGGTGGCCAGCGACGCCACCTCGCGTATCGCCGTCAGTGAGACCCCCGCGTGGACCAGGTCGCGATCAACGACCTCACCGTTGGTCGTGCCGGCAGTCGGATCGATGACCCGAAGATCGATCATCGATTCGATACCGGTGAGGAACGCTCCGACTGCCCGGTCACGCGGATCGGGCGCATTCCTGCGCCGACGCCGTCGGCTGGCCTTGATCAACATGATGACACCGATGTAGAGCATGAGCGCCGCAACGAGCAAACCCGCGAAGATTGCGACGAATGCGGCCAGCGTCAGCTGTCGGCCGGTATCGGAAATGACAGCGGTTTCGGGAACCTCGCTGTTGTCGGGCAACGTCGTTTGGGTCGTCATCGGAGCCGGGGCCGGGGGCTGCTCGTCAGTGAGCTCGTCGGTCGGGGCGATCGCCCCATCGCCTCGCGACGGCGACAACGTGCTCGCCGCGTCGGGCAGCGGGTCGAACGGCACCCAGCCGAAGGACTCGAACTCGATCTCCGGCCACGCAACAGCTCGGTTCGAGCGGGCCACCGTGCCCGATCCATCGTCGGTGATGTCGGTTTCGAATCCCACCGCAATGCGCACCGGTAGCCCGATCGCGGCGGCGAGGAGGCCGTACATGGCAACGAACTGCTCGTCTGCACCGCGGCGGCTGAGATCGATGAAAAGGTTGAGCACGGCAATGGAGTGGCCGGGAGGACTGTCGGCATCGAGCACGAAACCATCGCGCAGGTACGCGGCCAGTGCCTCGGCTCGTTCGTAATCGTTGCGAGCACCCGCCGTGATCGAACTGGCCAACTCGAGCAGTTGCGGCGAGGGAGCGAAGTCGCCGACGAAGGGTGACGCCGCTCGGGCCGCCCGTGCATATGTCAGCTGGGCCGGAGCAACAACGAACGGTTGCAGCCCGACTTCGTACGTGGTGCCCGGCGCTGGCGCGGCCTCGGCGAGCAGGCCGCTCCTTCCGCCGTCGACACGCACCCTGCTGGTCACCGACAGGGTGCGATCGATCGACGGGAGCCACGCCGCGTCGAGCTCGCCGATCGTGACCGTCACGCGGTCGGTCGGTAACGCGTCGTCACCTTGGATCAGCACCGAGCCCGCTCGGCGGTAGTCAGCTGCGGGAAGCCAGGTGCGCCCGTCATAACGAGTGAGACCGACAAGCCTCCACCTGGTTGGAACCTGCAACGTCGTGGTGAAGAAATCCGCTGGCGGCGACAGGCTTCGCCACTCGTCCAGCCGTGCCAGCGGGCTGATGCCACCGATCGGCACGACTGGCGACTCGAGCGCGAGACGCGGGTCGTATCGATGCGCCGAGACGTGATCGGAAACCACCAGGGGGATCGACGCGACGAGCGCGGCGACCACGACGACCGCGATCGTCGTGACCCCCGATCGGTGGGACACGTTCGGCGCGGCGAGTACGCCGAGGGAGGCGACCGCGAGCGCGGCGATCGACCACGCCGGAGGCGGGCCTGCAGGGGCGGCGAGCAGTGCCACCAGACCGAGCAGCGTGATTGGTGCGAGCAGCGCGGCTCCGGGTCGCCGATGCATCGCCCGGTCTGCGCCGAAGGCTGCGGCGATTGACGCGTAGAACGCGAGCGCACCGACGCCGGCTGCGAGGGGTGGCGACGGCCACACGGTGCCGAGCAGATCCCCGACACCGCTGACAGGTGCCCGAAGGAGATCATCGGGCAATTCGCCACTGATCGCCGCGATCACGAACCCCGTCGCGATGAGCGAGACCGAGCCGAAGACAAGCACCCTTGCCCACCAATGCAACGGCGAAACCAGCATCGCTGCCAGCGCCGTGGCGACGGTGGCGGCCACAACCGGCACCACTCGGTACTCGGGCGTGAAGATGGTTTCGGTGAGATGCACCACAACCGCAACCGCCGCGGTGACGAACAGCGCGCCGACGATCCGCTGGATGAGATTGGCGGAGACGCGCCAGCGGCTCATGCGAAACCCGACCCACGCCGCCAGAGCGCGGCGAACTGCTCGGCGTTGGTCACATCGACGGAGCGACGGGCACCCCGGCGGGCCACAACTCCGTCGTGCAGCCGCACGAGGTACAGGCTCTGGGCGAACAACGGGTTGCTGGCCAGCTGGGCGATGACCGGAGACGTTGCTCCAGCGATCAGAAAGATCTGGTCGCCCGGCTCGGAGGTGAGCCGCAGCTGCGTGGACCGCAGTGTTGCGGCGGCACCCGTGCGCTGCACACGGGTGAACAACTCGAGCGCCTCCTGACGGGTGCGCAGCGCTCTAGCCGGGCCGGGGGCATCGTGGTCGAACGTCCGCGCGACCACGTTGATGCCCAACTCCAGCGACTCACACACGATGCTGCTGGCGATCTCAACGGCGTCTTCGAATGCGGCAGCGGTGAGCCATCGGTCGGACGTTTCCAGCACGACGAAGCGTGTGGTGCGCTGCGGTTCGATGTGATCGCGCACCACCAATGTGCCAGTTTTGGCGGTGCTGGCCCAGTGCACGAGCCTGGCATCGTCGCCGACCACATACTCCCGCAGCGAGCGAAAATCGGCGATCGGATCTCGACTGAATCGGTTGACCACCGCTCCGGCCTGGCGCAGGTGGCCACCCGACTGCGGGAGCCGAAGGGGATGGATAACCGGGTGAACATGGACCTCGGCGGTGACGTCGTGGCGGACCGAGCGGACCGCCAGTGCAAACGGATCACTGCGTTCTTCGAGCAACGGGCCGAGTCGGTGAACACCGCGTCGCGTGGCATGGACGGGGTAGCGCAGCGTCGTCGGTAGCCCGGGTTCGAGTTGAGGGAGCTCAATTGCTCGACGCTGACCGGCGAACTGATCGATCACCACCGTAGGCAGGGTGGTGCGCGACGAGGTGACCGTGAGGACCGCTTCGAACACCGAGCCACGGACCACGAGGCGAGGGACCTCGACA